>JAAXVQ010000406.1 GCA_013335425.1 Candidatus Firestoneibacteriota bacterium
AACGCTGAGCATCCGCCCGGACGACGACAAAGGGCGCCATGCCACCACCGCGCGCGCCTTGTTCTTTCTGCCCGAGGGCGGCATGCTCATCGACACCCCCGGCTTGCGGGAAATCGGCCTGCTGGATGATTGCGGGCTTATGGATGCGTTTGCGGATATTGCCGAATTGGCCGCCCGGTGCAGGTTTGCCGATTGCACTCACCGGGTGGAGCCGGATTGCGCGGTTTTGTCCGCCGTGGCTCAGGGCGGCTTGCCGCGGGCGCGCTATGACAACTATGTCAAGCTGAGCCGGAAATTGGAGTATCAAGCCGGCAAATCGTCGCCCGCCAAGCACCTGGAAGCCAAGCAGAAACAAAAACAGTTGGGCAAGCTGATAAAGAATTATTATAAGATAAATCCGAAGTAAAAAAAACGCCGGCCGGTGCCGGAAATAAATTGTTGCTCGGATTAAAGACATTTTATCCTTGAAGAAACCTTGAGGTGAATTCATAATTTTATTTATGAAAACCAAAGCAAGATGCGCGACGGCGTTTCACGAGATCAATCGATAATTTTTTTAATCTATATATGCCTTTAGCGGATTCATGGGTGCTGTTTAACAATGCTGCAGCCACCCCGAAGTTGGTCGCCAAATGGGAAAAAGGGGATGCCGGCACAACTATTCAGAATGAGAAATTATTCGCGGAAATCAGGAAAGCGGTGAGCGAACCATGAAAAAGAAAATGACGTTACAGGATAAAGCTGAAGCGGCTTTGAAAAGTGCTGTACGCGAAGTCGTGGAAAATCATAAAAAAAGCGGCCGGCCTTTATCCATTTGGAAAAACGGAAAAGTGATGCGGGTTTCCGCTGCGAAAGCAATGCGCTTGGCGCATTGAGTGCATGCCCAAGCAGGCGAGACGAAATCAATGAAGAACCGCCTGCGGTCAACTCTCGATTTACCAAATAAAGGGTACCAGCTTATACCGCACTTTGGCGGCGTACTCTTGGTAATTTTTCAACTCGCTGCGAAGCATCCGGTCTTCCAGTTCCGTTCTTACCACATTTAAAATACAGATGAGCACGCCGACCCCGAGCGCGGGCAGCGATCCGAGCAGTATCGGCAAAGCCAAACTGCCCAGCATAAGGCCGATATAACCCGGATGACGGACAACCCGGTAAGGCCCGCTGCTTACGACCTGATGGCCCCGGTCGTCCTGGATGCGGGCAAAGCTGGAGAAAAAGGCGTTGGTTTTCTGGGCCCAAAGGAAAAGCGTGTTGGACGCCAGCAGGACCAACAACGCGCCGAGGGATTCCAACACCGTAATTGACCTGGTCCAATGCCAACGTCGATCCAATCCGGCGAAAACGTACAGGCAAGTGGGCAAGATAATTATGAGCAACAGGACAATTATTTTGTCCCAGGGTTTGGCCTTTTTGGCCGCGGTCTTTCGTTCCTCCAATAATTCGGGAGATTCCCGAGAGAGCGTAACGGTCGCCGCCACGCCGAAAAACACCCCGCTTAAAAGATAAACCCAGCCTTGCCACCAGCGCAAGGTTCCGGCCGAACCGAACAGGAACGCCCCTTTGACGACTTCGGCGGCCAGTATTTGAAAAGTTGTCTTTAGACCTGACTTTGATTTCGCCATGGATGTCTCCTGGGGAAAGATACCGGGTTTTGGGTAGTTGATATATTTGAAACATTTTAATTATTATAAACCCAATGGCCGGCAGAGAAAAGCCAAAGTGTGTTTTTGATTTTTAGCAAACACCTGGTGGCGAAGGCGGCATAGCCGGGGGCAATTATCCGGTGTAAAGGTCATTTTTATGGGAAATTGAGGTCGACCAGGAGTCTAAATTAGACGGAAGTTGAAAAATGAAAAGACGACGTTTTTAGATACCGGAGGCGAATAAAATGACCGCGAATCAAAAAATCACCCCGCACTTGTGGTTTGACACGGAAGCTAAGCCGGCGGCCGGGTTTTATACCTCGGTTTTTTCGGATTCAAGAATAAAGCGTACCGTCCAATTGCACAACACGCCCTCGGGCAGCGTGGATCTGTTGACCGTGGAATTGCTGGGACAGGAATTCTCCCTCATCAGTGCGGGCCCATATTTTAAAATCAATCCTTCGCTTTCCTTCCTGGTCGCCTGCACGTCAAAAACCGAGGTGGACGTCTTGTGGGCACGCTTCTCACAGGGCGGGAAGGCGCTCATGGAACTGGGGGAGTACCCTTTCAGCGCCAGATACGGCTGGGTGCAGGACAAGTACGGCGTTTCCTGGCAATTGATGTTCATGGGCGACCGTCCGAGCAGGCAGCGGATAACCCCGACGTTGATGTTCACCGGCAAAGTCAGCGGCCAGGCGGAAGAGGCGCTGGGCTTTTACACCTCGGTCTTTCCGAATTCTCACCTTGGGGAGATTTCCCGCTATAATGAAGGCGAACAACCCGACCCGGCGGGAACCATCCGGCATGCGTCCTTTACCCTGGCCGGGCAGGAATTTGCGGCCATGGACAGCGCCCGGGAGCATTCCTTCGGGTTCAATGAGGCGGTTTCGCTGATTATCCATTGCGATA
>JAAXVQ010000407.1 GCA_013335425.1 Candidatus Firestoneibacteriota bacterium
CGCAATTCGACCTGCTGCCCAATACGACTTTTTATTGGATTTCCCCCACCCCGGATGTCGGCGTGTTGCTGCGCTCCCAAGCGGATGTCAATGCGGGTATCGTCCGGCTGCAAACCGCGGCCAATACCGCCACGTCGCAAAAAATGATCGACGACCTGGTTAAAATGTTTTCCAGCCTGCAAATCCAAGTGCAATAGTTGGGGAGGAACCGCATGACCGTTTGCCTGAGGAAACGACTGGGTCTGGTTCTGGGATTGCTCGCCCTGTTGGGTTGGGGCACGGCCTGGGCCGGCGAAACCCGCGAACAGCAATTGCTGCTCGGCGACAACACGAACCGCATTTTCGTCCAGGGCATGCGTCCCATGGCCATGGGCGGTGCGTTTGTGGCCGTGGCCGACGACGAAAACGCGCTTTTCTACAACCCGGCGGGGCTCGCGCGCCTGACCTATTGGCGCTTCACGCTGCCGTATTTCATGCTGGGCACGGATACGCATTCTTTTGACCAGGCTCAGTTTTGGGCCGGGCATTACGGGGAGTTTTCCAAATTCCCCAATGTTTCACCGGAAACCGCCTCGGCGCTTGCCAACACCCGCATTCACGGCGTGACCGAGGGCAGTTGGAAATACATCGGGCCGCATTTCGGCCTGGGCATGTGGCTGACCACCGACGATCTGCTGACCACCAGCGCCATTTTGGTGCCGCAGGCGCATTGGGACGTGCAGGCCGCACTTGTGGAGAACATGTCTTTCAGTTGGGGTTGGGACATTCCGCATTTCGGCTACCTGGCCGTGGGCTCGTCGCTGAAAGCCACCCAGCGCGAGGTCAGCAACCAGACGCACAACGCCCTGGAGTTGGCGGATTTGAAGGGCATGGGCGCGGAGACGCAATGGGGAGGCGGCACGGACTTGGGGCTGATGTATATGCCCACCAGCGAGATCACGGTGGCCGTGGTGGCCGCGGATTTGTACACCCGGATCATGGAAGAGGTCCAACCGCCCAACCTGAAAGTGGGTGCGGCCTACAAACCCACCTGGCTGAATTTTGAGGACTTGGCCACCACCCTGGCGTTCGACGTGGTGGAGTTGAACTGGCAGGGGGACAACGAGTTTAAGAACAGCCCGGGCAACGCCGCCCAAATCAATCTTTCCAAAACCCGCTTGGGCGTGGAGTTTGTTTTATCCGGCCTGCTGGCTCTGCGCGGCGGGATGTACCAGGGGTACCCCACGGCCGGCATCGGCCTGGTGACCGGCTTTATCAATATCGAATGGACCTACTTCGGCCGCGAGCTGGGAACGTATCCGGGACAGCACGCGGAGTGGAACCAGCGGCTCTCCATTGATTGGCACTGCGGCGCGCCGGTCATCACGCCGACCCCCTCGCTTACGCCGACGTTCACCCCGACCCCCACGCCCGAAGCCACGCTCACGCCCACACCCACGGTGACGCCCGAGTTTTCACCCACCCCCAGGCCCACGCCGCAGCCGACGGTGGCCGGGGTCATCCCCAAACTGCACGGCGTTTTCGTGGGCTTCACGGGCACCGTCACCCTGGTGCCCAAGCTGCCCGAGGACCTCAGCGGCGTGACCTCCTGGAACCTGGTCATCACCAACCCGCGCGGCACGCTCATCAAGCGTGAATTCGGCGAAGGTCAACCGCCCAAATCCTTTACCTGGAACGCCAAGGATTCGGCCGGCGAACGCGTGCCTTCCAGGGAACAGTACCCCTACGCGCTGACGCTTACGACCGCGGGGGAAGCCAAAATCGTCAAGGGCACGGCGTTCATCATCGACACGATTCCCAAACTCTACACGAGCAAGCGCTTTGAACTTTATCCGGACAAGGTTTATTTTTCCATCAAGGAACCCATTCAAACCGTTTCCTGGAAATTGGATGTTTTCGACGATGCCAACCAGGTGATACGCACCTATACGACCAAAGCAGCGCTCTTCAAGGCGTTTGCCTGGGATTCCAAGGACCAGAACAACACCGTCGTGCCCAACAACGCCTCCTACCGGTATGAGCTCTCGGCGGTGGATGCGGAAGGCAACCAAATCGTGGTGGCGGACCGGATTCGCCCCGTGTTGGCCAACATCCTGAAAAACGAGGGACGCACCACCATCAAAATCGGCAACATCCTCTTCGATACGGGCAAGGCCTTCTTGACGGCCGAAATGTTCGACAAGGTCATCAAGTCCGCTTATACGGTCAACGATGAACCCGCCTGCGAGGCCGTGGTCAACGGGCACACGGACTCGGTGGGCAAAATGAAGACCAACATGAAGCTTTCGTTGGTGCGCGCCGAATCCGTGCGCCAGTTTCTGGTCAACGAGCAGAACGTGCCGGATTACCAGCTCACCATCCAGGGCTGGGGGCCGACCAAACCCGTGGCCTCCAACAAAACTTCGGACGGCCGCAAACGCAACCGCCGCGACGAGGTCGTCATCCGTCTGCAACATTAGCCGGGTGCTGAAAAGCCCCGACGCTTTTCCGGACAGGATACGCGCTTGAGATCCGGGTGCGCAAGCCGCTCGCCTCGGAGAGACTCGCTCGA
>JAAXVQ010000408.1 GCA_013335425.1 Candidatus Firestoneibacteriota bacterium
CACCAGTCGGCCCAATCCAGAACCAGGGGAATGCCCCGCCGCTGGAGCGCGCGCGCCGGATGAATGACCACCGGACGCGAGTCAAAAGCATGCACCAAATCATAGGTTTCGTGCCCAAGCCGCCGCAGCCGCTGGGTTAGGTCGAAAAAATCCCAGCCCGAACGCCCGATGCCCCAAAGCCAGTCCGGAAATTGCACCACCCGCACGCCTTGCAGCACCGTTTCTTCAATACCGAAACGGTTTTTCGGATGGATCGTGTAGATGGTGACTTCATGCCCGCGGCGGACCAGGTAGCGCCCCAGATGAAAACAGCGGAAAAAAGTCGACCGCCAAATGACGTTGTGGTTGAGAAACAAGATTTTCATTTAAACCAGCCGACCTCTTTCCAACCCGACACCGGCAGCGGGGTTGGCGTAAAATTATTTTATGGTTGTATTTTAAGCCGATAACTGAACCGTAAACCGGTTTACTATACACCAGGAGTTGGGTTTGTGCAAACCTTTCAAACCCGCCTGCCGGCGGGAACGGGCCCAGACGGCTCCGGCCGTTCCGACCCTGCCGGCCCCAGGAAAAAAAATCCTGGAGCCGGAGTTGCTGCCTAAAAAAATCAGAAGACATACTCCCGCAAAACCGCCACTTTGCCCTGCGCCTTATGCCCAGCGGGGTCGCTGATCAAATAAATATAGACGCCGGCGGCCACGGATTGACCCGACTCGGTGGTTAAATCCCATTGCACCCGCCCGTTCTGATCCGGCAGGTTCAAGGTTTTAATTTTCCGCCCTTCCAGAGAGTAGAGCGTGATTTTCGCCCCGGACGAAAGGTGAATAAACGACACCCATTTTTTCCCCCGGGATTTGGCTTCACGCCAGGGGTTCGGATAGACCAAAACCCCGCGCAGATCGTTCGCGGGGGTAACGACCACAACCGTGGTGGGAGAAACCGTGGCGCTGGGGGTCAGGGTGGCTGAGAGGGTGGCCGTGGGTGTGATCGTGCCGCTGGCGGTGCGCGTGGCGGAAATGGTGCCCGTGGGGCTCGCCGTCGGCGAAGGCATAATCGTGGGGGTGCGCGTGCCCGAGGGCGAGGCACTGGGTGAAGGCGTGCCCGTGGAGGTCGTTGTGGGGGTAAGCGTATCCGTGGGCGTGCAGGTGCTGGTGAGGGACCCGGTCGGCGTAGGGCTGACAGTCGCGGACCCGGTGGGCGTCAGGGAAGCGGTGTTCGTAGCCGTACGGGTGGCGGAGGCTGTGCGCGTCTCCGTCGCCGTCAAGGTGGGGGTTATGGTTCCGGTCGCGGTCAATGTCGCCGATAAGGTCGCCGTGGCGGAAACCGTCGGTGTCGCCGTGGCGGTCGGCGATGCGGTGGCCGAGGGCGTGCCCGAAGGCGTCGGCGTGGGTGTGCTGGAAAACGTGGGCGTCCCGGAAACCGTAAGGGTCGCGGAACCGGTGCGCGTCGGGGTGGCGGTGGGCGTTGTCGTGAAGGTCGCCGTCGGCGTAAGCGTGGGGGTGCCGGTCCTGGTCATTGTCGGCGTCGGCGTCACAGACAAAGTGCCGGAGGGCGTGGCCGTGGGCGTGCGGGTCAAGGTGCTCGTCGAGGAGGGCGAGGCGGTGCGGCTCGGCGTGATTGTGAACGACGGGGTGGGCGTAAACGTGGGGGTCGCGGCGGGGGTGGGGGTTTTATAATCACCCAGAGAACCGAGCACATTAATACGCCCGGCACCGTGAAAAATGTTGGTTTCGCCGGCCTTGGGTTCGCAGTAGAGATTGATCAAATTCGTCAAATCCGCCGGTGACCGGGCCGGATCTTGCAGCAGCAGCATGGCGGCCAGGGCCGAAACCTGAGGCGCGGCAAAGGACGTGCCGTCGATGGTGCTCCAGCCGCCGGAGTTGGCCGTACTGGTTACCCCATAATCCCAATCCCACCCCGAATAGGACAAAACCGCCCCGCCCGGGGCCATGCACGTGAGCAGGCCCACCGGGTCGCTGTAATTGGAATAAAAAGTTGCCCGGTCCTGCGCATCCGTGGCCCCCACGCTGATGACGTTGGGATAACAAGCCGGATAGAACGGGAAGGCCTGCAAATTTCGGTCGTCGTTTCCGGCCGCGGCCACGATCAGCGCGCTGTTGGCGGCCGCATAGGTACAGGCCGTGCGCAAGGGCGTGGAATCGACATACACACCCAGGCTGCAATTGATGATCTTGGCCCCGTTATTGACGGCCCAAGTAATGCCGTCGGCCACGTCAAGGATATTGCCGCTTCCCAAATAATCCAGCACCTTGACCGGCATGATCTTGATGCGTGCGTCCCAGGCCGTACCGGCAATGCCGTAGCCGTCATTGTTGGCGGCCGCGATCATGCCCGCCGCGTGGGTGCCGTGCCCCTGAATCAGGGCGGTTCCCTCCCAAACATTGTCGTCATCCGGCTGGCTGGTGGGGGTGATGATGTTATAACCGGCCACCCAGCGTCCTAAAAACTCCGCATGCCCCGTAAAAACTCCCGTG
>JAAXVQ010000059.1 GCA_013335425.1 Candidatus Firestoneibacteriota bacterium
ATCCGCTTCGAGGTCCCCTCGCGCTTTCGGCACCTGGCCCGACTCACCCTGGCCTACCCCGGCTGGGACACAAGCGAGCTCGTATTGGTGGACCAGACCTCAGGGGCGCCCCTGGCGCCTTGACTTCCACCAGGCGAGCCTCAAGGTCCTCGACGCCGCCGGACGCTGGCAGACTCCCGTGGCCCTGGCCGTCCTGGACGACCGCTCGCGGCTTTGCTGCCACCTGCAGTTCTACCTGGCCGAGACCGCCGAGTGCCTCGTGCACGGCCTCATCCAGGCCATTTTAAAACGCGGCCGTTTGCAGCCGGGCAAGATGTTTTTGGTGGACTTGAACGAGCACCGCATTGTGCCGGATTCGGAAATCAAATCGCGCGTGGCCCGGCAGAAACCTTACCGTAAATGGGTCAAGGACAACCGCATCGAGCTGCGCGGGCTTTTTACCCCGGCGGAGAACCCGGCCATGCCGGCTGAGGAATTGCGCGTCAAACAGCACGCTTTCGGCTACACGGAAGAAGAACTCAAAATGTTGATTTCCCCCATGGCCAGCAACAGCCAGGAAGCCATCGGCTCCATGGGTAATGACGCGGCGCTGGCCGTATTTTCCAACCGCTCGCAACTGCTCTTTAATTATTTCAAACAGCTTTTTGCCCAGGTCACCAACCCGCCCATTGATCCGCTCCGTGAGGAATTGGTCATGTCGTTGATGGGGTTCGTGGGGCGCCAAAAAAACGTGCTCGACGAAACGGCCGAACATTGCCGTCAGTTGAAACTCAAGCACCCGATTTTAACCACGCAGGATTTGGACTGCATCCGCGCCTCGAAAAATTCTGATATCCGTTTGCGGGAATTGGACATGCTCTTTCCTGCGAAAGCTTCCGGGGAAGCCCTGGAGCAGGCCTTGGAAAAAATGTTCGCCGAGGCGGAACGGGCCGTGGACGAAGGCGCGAGTCTCTTGGTGATTACGGACCGCAACGTGAGCCGGGAACAAGCGGCCATTCCCTCGCTGTTGGCTACCGCGGGATTGCACCACCACCTGATCCGCAAAGGCAAACGTACTTTGGCGGCGATTATCGTGCACACCGCCGAAGCGCGCGAGGTCATGCATTTTTCCCTGCTCATCGGCTACGGGGCCAACGCCGTTTGTCCGTACCTGGCCTTTGCCACGGTGCGCGATTTGGCCGAAACCGATCTGCTGGAAAAGAAGATGTCCCCGGAAGATGCCATGGACGCTTACATCACGGCCGTGAAGAAGGGGTTGCTCAAGACGTTTTCGCGCATGGGGATTTCCACCGTGCGCAGCTTTTTTGGGTCCCAGGTTTTCGAGGCCATCGGCTTGCACGCCGGGTTGGTGGAGAAGTATTTCACCCGCACGGCTTCCCGCGTGCAGGGGATTGGTCTGACGGAGTTGGCCCAAGAAACCCTCGCCCGGCATGTAACCGGTTTTCCCGTTTCCGGCAGCCCTTCGGAAATTCTCGACAGCGGCGGCGTTTACCACGTGCGCGAAGGCGGGGAAAAACATTTGTGGACTTCGGAATCCATCTACAAGTTCCAAACCGCCGTGCGCAACGGGGACTATAAAACGTTTAAAGAATATTCCCGGCTTATCGACGACCAATCGGCCGAACACGCCACCTTGCGCAGCCTGATCACGTTTCGTCCCGGCAAGCCGATTCCGCTGGAAGACGTGGAACCCGTGGAAACCATCACCCGGCGCTTTGTTTCCGCAGCCATGTCCTTTGGGTCCATCTCCCGCGAAGCCCATGAAGACATTGCCGTTGCCTTAAACCGCGTGGGCGGGCGCAGCAACTCGGGCGAGGGCGGGGAAGATCCGGCGCGCTTCAAACCTCTCCCCAACGGGGATTCCAAGCGTTCGGCCACCAAACAGGTGGCCTCGGGCCGCTTCGGCGTCACCACCGAGTATTTGGTCAATGCCGACGAACTGCAGATTAAAATGGCGCAGGGCGCCAAACCCGGCGAAGGCGGACAGCTCCCGGGGCACAAGGTCAGCGAGGAAATCGCCGCCGTGCGCCACACCACCCCGGGCGTGACCCTGATTTCACCGCCACCGCACCATGACATTTACTCCATTGAGGATCTGGCGCAGCTGATTTACGATTTAAAAGTAGTCAACCCGGCTGCGCGCGTTTCCGTCAAGTTGGTTTCGGAAGTCGGTGTGGGCACCATTGCCGCCGGGGTGGCCAAAGCCAAAGCCGACATGGTGCTGATCTCCGGGTATGACGGCGGCACCGGCGCTTCGCCCTTGACGTCCATCAAACATTGCGGCTTGCCGTGGGAACTCGGTTTGGCCGAGACCCAACAAGCTTTGGTCAACAACCACTTGCGCGACCGCATCCGCGTGCAGGCCGACGGGCAAATGAAGACCGGGCGCGATCTGGCCATCGCCGCGCTCATGGGAGCCGAAGAGTACGGGTTCGGCACCACGGCCCTGGTGGCTTTGGGTTGCGTGATGATGCGCAAATGCCATTTGAACAACTGTCCGGTCGGGGTGGCCACGCAGGATAAAACTTTGCGCAGCCGTTATGCGGGCAAACCCGAATATGTCGTCGCCTTTTTACGTTTTATTGCCCAGGAACTGCGTGAATACATGGCCCAATTGGGCTTTAAGACCGTGGACGAAATGGTCGGGCGCGCGGATCTGTTGGAGTTTGTGCCCGCCCTGGAGCATTACAAAGCCAAGGGATTGGATTTTTCGGACCTGCTCAAATATACCCCTTCGGAAGTGCGCCGGTGCGTGCGGTCGCAGGATCATGCCCTGGAAAAAGCCTTTGACCAGGAGTTGATCAAAGCCGCTCAGCCCGCGCTGACTTCAGGCAAGTCCGTAAAAGTGGCCATGCCCATCCGGAACATTCACCGTACGGCTGGTGCCATGCTCTCCGGGGAAGTGGTGAAAAAATACGGGCCTCAGGGATTGCCCGACGGCACCATCGAATTTAATTTCACGGGTTCGGCGGGTCAAAGTTTCGGCGCGTTCTTGGCGCCGGGCGTGGCGTTTCACGTCGAAGGCGATGCCAACGATTACGTGGGCAAGGGCATGTCCGGGGGGCGCATCGTGGTAGTGCCTCCGAAGCAGGCCACCTTTGTGCCCGAAGAGAGCATCATCGCCGGCAACGTGATTCTCTACGGCGCCACGGGCGGAGAAGTTTACCTGCGCGGCTTGGCGGGTGAACGTTTTTGCGTGCGCAACAGCGGCGCCAATGCGGTGGTGGAAGGGCTCGGGGATCATGGTTGCGAGTATATGACCGGCGGCTGTGTGGCGGTTATCGGCCCCACGGGGGTGAATTTTGCGGCCGGCATGAGCGGCGGCGTGGCCTATGTCTATGACGAAAGCGAAATTTTCGACACGCGCTGCAACCTGGACATGGTGGACTTGGAAAGCGTCACCAAAGAATACGACAAAAAGCGCTTGCGCGCCCTGCTGGAAAAGCACCTGCAATACACCGGCAGCCTTAAAGCTAAAAAAATCTTGGAAAATTGGGAAACCACCCTGCCCTTGTTCGTGAAGGTGATGCCCATTGACTATAAAAAAGTTCTGGAACGCATGAAGATCGGCGAGTTTGCGGACACGGACACGGTTTCCGCCACCGAGGAAGTTTACCCGGAAGGGCAGAAAAGATAAATAACGACGTTCATTGATGGACGTGACGTTTTAAATGTAGGGGCGTATGGCAATACGCCCGAACGTGACGGTTGAGCTGTTTAACTGTGGGGGCGTATGGCAATACGCCCCTACGTGATGGTTGTGACGTTTTGAATGTGGGGGCGTATCGCAATACGCCCCTACCAAGAGAATTTTCGGAGGTTTTGATTCATGGCTAAACCCACTGGCTTTTTGGATTACTCGCGGCAGGACCCTGCCAAGCGTCCGGTTGAGGACCGCGTCCGTGATTATAAGGAAATTGAAAAACCCCTGACCCGGGCCGAACTGGAGATCCAGGCGGCCCGCTGCATGGATTGCGGAATTCCTTCCTGCCACAATTTCGGCTGCCCGGTGAAGAACTTGATTCCGGACTGGAACGACATGGTCTACCGGCAGCATTGGCAGAAAGCCTTGCGCTTTTTGGAGGCCACCAACAATCTGCCGGAGGTCACGGGGCGGATCTGCCCGGCCCCATGCGAAGCCTCCTGCACGCTCTCGATCAACCAAAAACCGGTTAGCATCCGCCACATTGAACTTCAAATCGTGGAGCGGGGCTGGGCCGAAGGGTGGATCCAGCCCCAAGTAGCACCGAAAAAGACCGGAAAAAAGGTGGCGGTGGTGGGTTCGGGACCGGCCGGCTTGGCCGCAGCGCAGCAATTGGCGCGCGCCGGGCACGAAGTGGTGCTCTTTGAGAAAAGCAGCCGCATCGGCGGTTTGCTGCGCTATGGGATCCCGGATTTCAAGCTCGACAAAGGCGTTTTAGACCGGCGCATGGGTCAAATGCAGGCCGAGGGCGTGACCTTTAAAACCAAAGTCAATGTCGGGGTGGATGTCACGGCCGCGGATTTGAAAAAGCAATTTGCGGCCGTGGTCATTACCGCCGGTGCCGGGGAAGCGCGCGATTTGAAGATACCGGGGCGAGAACTCAAAGGCATCCATTTTGCCCTGGACTTTTTGGGTCAACAGAATCAGCGCGTGGCCGGTGAGGCGGTTCCGGAAGCAGCGGCGATCAACGCCCGTGACAAGCACGTGGTGGTCATCGGCGGGGGAGACACCGGGGCGGATTGCATCGGCACGTCCCGGCGGCAGGGCGCGGCTTCAATCACGCAGATCGAACTGCTCTGCGCTCCGCCTGCGGAACGAGCGGCCAACAATCCCTGGCCCACCTGGCCCTTGGTCTTGCGCACCTCCTCTTCGCATGACGAGGGTTGCGAGCGCATGTGGAGCGTGGGCAGCAAGCGTTTTACGGGAGAACAGGGGCAGGTGCGCGCGCTCCAGGCCGTCAAACTGGATTGGTCCGCCGGCAACGCCTGCAAAGAAATCGAAGGCTCGGAATTTGAGCTCAAGGCCGACTTGGTGTTCTTGGCCATGGGTTTTGTGCACGTGGAACACGGACCCCTGGTTCGGGATCTGAATTTGAAACTCGATGCGCGCGGCAACATCCTGGTGGATGCGGAGTTTATGACTTCCGAGAAGGGCGTGTTTGCAGCCGGAGACGCGGAAATGGGCGCTTCCTTGGTGATGAGGGCCATTTATCGCGGGCGGCAGGCCGCCGAGGGCGTCAATCGCTTTTTGAAAGTCTAGGCGACAGAGTTTTCTTTTCCAACGGGTTCAATTAGCACGGTGACGTGAGGGCCGTGCGGCTTATCATGAATTTAATTCCAACTGTTTACCTATGCCTGACCAAGTTGCTGTCTTTTTATTTCGCGGTTGAAAAATATACTCGGAAGGCTAGTCTATTTGGAGAGCTCGTAGCCGCCGACTTCATGGACAATATCCTTCAAGGCGAGCAGGTGTTCTTTGCTCAAATCGGCCATGCGGACACCGCAGGTGGTTCGCTGGGTTTCCTCGTTCCAGCGTTTCCACTGGATTTCGCCCCGGCCGCGAATGGCGGCGAAGGGTTTGGGCAGGTTAAGGGCAATGTTCAAATCGTCGGATTCCAAAACATCCACATGAAAAGGGAAGGAAATGCGCATGCCGCTGACGCTGAGGTTCTCCAGGCGTCCCAGCAAGGGGTAATCGGGAAAAGCCCGCGAGTTGATGGTTACCGTCACGTGCAAATTAACGTCTATGCGTTCAGCTCGGGAAGCGTGGCTGGTCATCAATTGGGATCTCCGCCCTTCCGACACTGCGTCGGTCGATCTGCCTTAAAACCATATCTTCGACATCAGGGATTAACGACTTAAGCCCTTGCTCAAATAAATTACTTCCGGTCATTGTAATCAGCCGCGCCCCGTTTTGTCAAGGGCGGCTGTGGTTTTTGATGATTTCACCCGTATTGCCACGGTTCCCGCCGGGGCCGGCATGCCCGGTGATCGCGCCGCTTAAGCCGGCGGTTTCAAACTTGCTCGTCATGCCGGCCCCAAAGGCGGTTCCGGCCAACAGCAGCAGGCCCATCAAAAAAGCCAACCATCGATTCATGGCGCGCCTCCTGATTTTCTCAATCGTCATCGCTGAAATTTTGACACCAGAAAAACAGGGGTGAGCGCGGAAAATGAACCCACGGAGGGGAAGGCGGAAAGCCCCCTTTGACGCGACGAAGATTGCCCGGGCCAGGAACCCTGCGGAAGCGGTTTAATAAAATTAATTTTTAGGATGGGTTTGACGTCCCGGATTGGGAAAGGGTGTCGAGATGCGCATGCGGCTTTGGCCTTTTAAGTATCGGGATTTGCATTTTAAACTTTAACGTGCTAAGCTTATTAATGAAAACGATACGGAATGAGGTGAGTGGGTTATGCTGCGCTTTCCGGAAGCTGAAACCAAATACATCATTTTCGGCGATAGAAATTATTTCAAACATATCCGGGCTGAAGAACATAACAAGCTGTTCACGTTCCTGACGGAAACGGCCGCCGATACCACCTGGCAGTTCAGCCGGGTCATCGAGTTCATCAAGGATAAGTGGCCGCAACGCCCGGGGAGTGCGGTTTACAATTAGTTTTCGCTTTTAATGGAAAGGCCTGGAACTTCCGGCGGATTCTTTACCCGCGGTAGTTTCAGGCTTTTTTTATTTAACCCGCTTTACATTCCCCGGCTCCCTATCTTTGACGGCGTATCATCCGCGCCATCCGTCATTCACAGTTCCAAACCAGTTGCATAAATTGGTCTGTCGATGGAGTTTAGTCGTAAATCCGCACCTGCACCAACCAAGTCGGCGTGCTGTTCCCGAATTGACTTTGAGGAATGCCGCCCTCCGCCGGACGGCCATAGGCCCAGAGGCCGGTGGCCAGTAAGGTTATGTTCTCTGTAAAATTCCAATCCAGAGAAGGTGCCAGGAAACCGGAATTGTCGGTTGCGCTTTGCAGCACGTTTAGACCGGTTTGCCACCATTCGTTGAGCGCGTAGATTCCCTGGAACGCCCAGGCCTGTTTGCCGGGGATTTGTGAATCACCGCGCGCATAGCGGAGCAGGTAGGCCGGCTCGTTCCGGCGTTCGGGCAGGGTGCGGATGTCGCTGACGCCGAAGCCTGAATAATGATATTCAACGGCCACGGTCAATCCCTGCCCCAGGGGAAAATGATTGGAAACGCCACATAAGATTTTTGGGACTAAATTAGGGTTACCGCCCAAACCGGCATCCGGGACATCGCCGGGAGCCAGGAAGACGGCAGCTTCACCATGCATCTCCAAATCTCCCAGGGGGAGGGAAGCGGTGAACCCCGCCAGACGGTCTTGCCCCCGGCGCCCGGCAACAAGTTCCGCGTCCCAGGTTCCCAAGTCGCCCCGCAAGCGGGCGGCCAGGGCGGAATCATTGAGCGTCACAGGCGAATCCGGGATTAAGGGATTGGTTCCCGGAGCCGCCACCAGGTCCAAGGAAATCTTATTCGTGAGTTTGAAATCTCCCCGCAAGGCATCCACACCCCGGCGCCATTGTTGATCGACTTCCCAGGGGGAAAAAGGGACGAAAATATCCACGGCACTAAACAGGGCACCCCTTCCCCAGCCGATGGCTTGGCGTCCCAGCGTGAAATTACCAGACTCGGGTTGGTAGGCAACCCAGGCCCGGTCCAATTCCTGCTGCCAACTCAGATGATCCTGGGTATGCTGGCTGCCTCCGGCGGTAAGGCGGAAAAAACCCGGGGCCGCGTTTGGCAATAAATTTGAAGTAACCATGGCCGGCGTCAGCCAACCCTTAAGGTCCCAGGTTAAGCCGGCCTTGAGTTCGTCATTAATGTTTCCTTCGGGTTCCAGGCGCAAACGCCCAAAGGCGACGGCCTCACCCTGGGACGCGGGTGAACCCGGGATTGACAAAGGTTGTTCCCAGTCGCCTTTAAACGATGATTTGAAAATCAGGGATTGACCGCCGTCGGCATCGCGCCAGAGCTCGCGTCCCCAGCCGGGGGCGGGCGGAAAGCAGCCGATTAAAGCCAGCAATGCGCAGCGACTAATTGCTTTTTTCATCCGTGATCTTGCCGTCGCTTAAGGTGATGATGCGCGTGGCGTGTTGCATAACGCGCGGATCGTGGGTGGAAAATAAAAAAGTCATGCCGCGTTCATCGTGCAGGCGGCGCATCAACTGCATCAACACCTCCGCGTTGGCGTGATCCAGATTCGCCGTGGGTTCGTCGGCCAGCACCAAGCGGGGGTTGGAGGCAATCGCGCGCGCCACAGCCACGCGTTGTTGCTGCCCGCCCGAGAGTTCCTTGGGAAAGCGTTTGGCCAAATCCGCCAGGCCCAGGGTTTCGAGCACTTGCTGAGCGTGGGCAAAACGGTCGGCACCGGCGCCTTGCAGCTCCAGGATGAATTCCACGTTCTCTCGGACCGTGAGCACGGGCACCAGGTTGTAGGCTTGAAATACGAACCCCAGGGAGCGCAGGCGCAGTTCGGCGCGCTGCTCGCGCGTGAGCCGTGGGAGGTTATTTCCCAGAACCTGCAATTCACCTCCCGTGGGCACATCCAGGCCGCCGATTAAGTTGAGTAGCGTGGTTTTGCCGCTGCCGCTGGGGCCCACCAAAGTTGCGAATTCGCCTGCCGACAATTCAAAGTCCAATCCGCGGATGGCAGGGACCTCAAGGTGATCGGTATAGAAGGATTTGTGTAAATTTTTGGCGGCAACCAGCGGCGTGTTCATTGAGATACCCTCATGGCGGAAATGGGATTGAGCCGGACGGCAAACCAGGCCGGGTATAACGCGGCTATAAGCGCAGCCGAGACGCATAGAAGCAGGGCATCCAACGGAATCCACAAGCCGAAGTTGGCGTAGATGGGCTCTAGCAGCATGCCCCCGGTTTGCATGCCTTGGGTTACCCCCAGCCCGAAACGTGCCAAGTAGTACAAGACCGGACCGGCCAGGGCCAAGGCCGCCAACGTCCCCAATAAGCCGATACCCAAGGCCTCGGTGAGAATCAGGGCCAGCACCCGGCGTCCGCTCATGCCGACGCCCATG
>JAAXVQ010000060.1 GCA_013335425.1 Candidatus Firestoneibacteriota bacterium
ATTTCTTAACTAATATTTATTAGATTTTTAACTTACTGTCAATCATTATATGCGGCACCGGGGAAAAATTTTAAAATCCCCCCGAAAGCATAACCTGGAGCGGGAGACGGGGCTCGAACCCGCGACGTCCAGCTTGGGAAGCTGGCATTCCACCACTGACTTACTCCCGCGTAATAACCTTACTTTTTGCCCTGCGCGGACGGTTGCTCCGGCGCTCCGACGGCGATATGCGAGTCTGCAAACGCCTGCCGGACGGCCAGCATATCCTGATCATCGGCCCGGCCGCTTTTTAAAACCTTAGCCAGCGCATCGGAAGCGTTCACATACACGACAATCCGGTCCGGTTCCAAGCGCGTCGTTTCCACATATTGCTTCAACGCGTTCAGATAGCGATGCAGGTCTGCCAGCCGATCAGCCGGCAACGTCAGACGCTGCAATCGCGCCTCCATGATCTGGAGCGTACCCGTAAAACCCCAGTGCGCAATGTTGGGGATGTTGTATCCCAGCACGCCCATGGCCACCAGGATGACCACCAACCATACCAGGATCAAGCCGATGGTTTTCCCCAACGACTTTTTTTCCGCAACCTTGGGCATCATCATCCCTGCTCCTCGCACCCCGGTGAAGCTAGGGTTCCAAATCCTGATTGCCAAAGGGCCAGGCTAAAGCCACATGCCCGCTTAAGGTATCCGCCTCCGTGCCGTTGATCAAGAACTTGACCTGACTGACATCGGAATAATTGGCCAGCAGCGTGGCTGCCAGCGAACGTACCGTGCGCCATTCGGAAGCTGCGCTGGCATGATTATACGTAACCCCCTGCTCCAAGTCAAGGATGAGGAGCCCGTTCTTGCGTAAAAAAGCATTGCGGAAACGCAGCGTGGCCGGCCAGAGGGTGACGGCCGGGTCCGATGTCTTCTCGACCATCTTTTCCAAAATAGTTCGGATCTGCTCCGAAAACGACAAATGTTCCGGCAGACGAAAAGTGCGGCTGACGGTTTTGGACGCCGTGGGACTGAAAAATTTCAAGGTGATGGTTTCGGAACGCGGCCCCGATATGGGCGAGGTGCTGTTTTGGACGGCCGGCTGCCAGAAAAAAAAGTAAAAAACACTGCCGGCGGCGGCCAGCACCAACAATGCGGCCAGGACAAACAAAACCACGGCTCGACGGTTCGGCTGGGTGACAGGCGTCATCGTTTACCTCCGGTCCAAAAAATCGCGGATGCCGGCCGCCAGGACTTTGGCCGCCTGGCGGCCTGCGATTTCAGATGCTTTCGCGCCTTCGGCGCCGGGCAGGGGCATTTCCACCAACACCGCCGGCGCCCGCACGCCGGTTAAGCCTCCCAAGGGAACTTCCTGCAGCCGTACTTCTGCGGCAGGGGATTCGCGGCCGGTTTCCCAGGCTTGCCCCAGCGTTTTGGCCAAGGACCGGCTCGCTGATTTCATCGCCGCCTGCGCCTCGTCCCACGGCACCGTACGGACATCGCCGGCTTGGGCGCGCCCGACCAAAGTTTTCAGGGCTTCATCCCGGCTCACGCGGTGGGTGAAAATGAAAACCGCGGGGTGTCCGGGTCCCGAGGCGCAAACATGCAGGCTCACGAACACCTGGGCATTTTTGGCATTGGCCAGGGTTTGCCGGGCGTTAAGGGAAACGGCTTGATCTTTGGTCCGGGTCAGCCAGACGCTCAAGCGGGCGTCGCGCGCGAGGAGACCTCTAAGTTCCTGACCCACCTTGAGGGCAAATTCTTTTTCTGCCGGACCGGCCGCGGAGAGTTTGAGTCCGGTGTCGTCCCCGCCATGCCCGGGGTCAACCACCACCGCGATTTTGGGGGTTGTCGTCTCCCCTGCGTCCGGCGACGCGCAAAACCCGGGTGAGGCCGCGCCCCACCCGGCCAGAAAAAAAAACACTCCGAGCCCTAAGAAACGCCTGGCGGCGGGCAACATGCTAATTGCCGGCTTTCGGGAGGGTATCGAAAACGCCGATGGAACGGAACTTTTGGTAACGCTTTTGCAGGAGCGCCTCGGTGGGCTGCGCTTGAAGATCGGGCAACACCCCGAGGAGATAACTCTTGACGCTTTGAATCATGGCGCCCTGGTCGCGATGCGCGCCGCCCAGCGGTTCTGCAATAACATCCTCGATCACACCCAGGCGTTTCAAATCCGGAGCGGTCAAACGAAGAATTTCCGCGGCTTTGGGAGCTTGGGAACGGTCTTTCCATAAAATAGCCGCGCACCCCTCGGGGGTGATGACCGAATAAGAGGAATTTTGCAGCATGGCCACACGATCGCCGACCCCGATACCCAAAGCACCGCCGCTGCCGCCCTCGCCGATAATCACCACCACGATGGGAACGCGCAAGGTGGACATGTCGCGTAAATTATGGGCAATGGCCTCGGCCACGCCGCGTTCTTCGCCCTCCAAACCCGGAAAAGCGCCGGCCGTATCCACCAGAGTTACCACGGGAAGGTTGAATTTTTCCGCCAAACGCATCAGACGTAAAGCTTTGCGGTAGCCTTCGGGCAGGGGGAGACCGAAATTGTGCTTTAAATTTTCCTTGGTGTCTTTGCCCTTTTGCGTCCCCAACACCACGACCGGCCGGCCCTCCAACCACGCCAAACCGCCGACCAAGGCGCGATCATCGATAAACGCCCGATCCCCATGCAGTTCCACAAACTTGTCGAAAGCGCCCTGGATATAATCCAAGGTATGCGGACGCTGGGGATGCCGGCTCACCTGCACGATTTGCCAGGGTGAGAGATTTTTGTAAATGTCGCGGCGAAGATTCTCGGCCTTTTGCTCCAAGGTCGCGATTTCAGACTTGATGTCGAGCCGTTCTCCGGACAACAACCGCAACTCGGCGATCTTATTGTCCAGTTCCACAATGGCCTTTTCAAATTCCAGATAAGTCTCAGTTGCCATGGTCGCTTGTGTTCTCCTTGCTCCGCCGCCTGAAATACCCCGTTGCGGCAAAACGAGGGATTATACCCTTGCTCCCGACCCGGCCGCAAGAAAAAATATGGGGTTTAAAAATAAGGCATTCACTTTAAACCGTCGGGTTGTCGCCGGTCGGCTATTTGGAAATGATCAACGTGATTTCGACCCGACGATTTTTAGCCAGGATCTGAGGGTCTGTGCCCAAGACCAAAGGTACCGACTTCCCCAGCCCCTTGACCTCCAGCAGCTCTGAAGGCACCTTTTCTTCCTCCACCAAATAGCGCATGACCATGTGGGCCCGGCTCAAGGAGAGGTCGTAATTGAAGGCATCGTCGCCGATTTCATCCGTATGCCCTTCTATCAGCACGCGCAGCTTGCGGCCGGCACCGGCCTTGATCAGATCTGCGGCTTTGTGCAGTTTGTCGAAGATGCCGGGCTGCAGCTCGGCTTTGTTGAACTCAAATAAAATCTCTTCGAGTTTTACCCAGGTTTCACCCTCCGGCGGCTGCGGCAGCAGCATCACCGGGGTGATCCCCATGTCTGCCGCCTGCTGCCAAACATTGCCGACCAAATCCTGCAGACGCAACACATAGGAAAATTTTTGGTTGAGGGACACCGGCTGTCCCTGTTCGTTGCACGCGTCCCAGGCCAGAGAGTCCGGCGGGTGCCCGTCGCCGGAATAGGTTCTCACCACTTTGCCCGAGATGGCGTCCACCACGTCAAAAGACCAGCCCTTAAATTTGATCTCGGGCTGCAAACGGAAACGAAACACCACCTGTTCGGGCAGGCTTGCAGCCGTCGGGGCATACGCCTTGGTGCCGGCGTCGATCTGGGCCAACGGGGCGATGGACTTGATTTCGTTCCCCGCCTGGTCGCGGACTTGCAGGAGGTAATGGAACCCCTCGCGCACGGATACGCTGCGGTTGTTTTCGTCCTTCCCGTCCCAGGCAAAATCCTTGGGAAACGCGCCCACCCCCTGATATTTCCTAAGCACCTGACCCTCGGGACCGACGATGTCGATGGACCACGCCACGGCGTTCTCGCTCCCCTTGGGGTTGAACGTCACCCGCCCTGCGAAAATATCCCGCGGCAGGGCTTTCAATTGCGGCAGGCGCGTGATGGAAATCGGAAGAATTTCCCCGCGTTCTTCGTCCGAAAATCCGCGCCGGTCGGTGACCTGCAACGCATAAAGATAAAAACCTTCCAGGTCCGCCCGCTTTCCTTCAGCGTCCTTGCCGTCCCAAGTAATGCGCAGGGGCAGGCTTTGGGTTCCCGCATATTGGCGCACCGGATGGCCGGTGCGGTCGGTCAAGTGCAACTCCCAGCTTTCGACGCCGGCGGGTATTTTGCAGGTGGGAACAAAATCCGTTTCCTTGCCGGGTTCACCGTCCGGGTAGACCACTTGCCGGCTGATCAGGCGGACGCGCAGCTGCGGCGGGTCCAGGCGCGCCTGCTGCCCAAAATCATATCCTACGGAGAGCTGGTGAACGGCGCCCAACAAACCCAGGGGTTTAAGCGCATAGTCCAGATGAATTTTCCGCCAACACACACCCAAGCCGCAAGTAAGCCAATCCCCCGTATCGGTGCCGTTATTGACCCCGGCGCGCAGGGCCAGCACATTCCCCAACCAGGCTTCGGTGCCCAGGGAAAACACCAGGCGGTCACCGGGTGTTGCGCGCACATCGCCTTCCACGGCCGCTTTGAGCCATTCTTCCCTTAAAATCTGAAAACCCGCACCGCCCCCAAACTGCAGCGGCGGGCTGTCGGCTTGGGAAGCAAACGCCCCCAGCATGCCCACGTTCTGAACTTGCGCCGCGAGGACCACTTTGCCGTTGTTAAGGAAATATTTAAGTCCGGCGTCGAGAGAAATCCCCCAACTGCCTTCGGTGGCCAGCTGCAGCCGCAAAACGTTGAGCGCCCCCCCCACCGCCACGCAACGCCCCCACCTCCCGGCGTACCCGGCCCGCCCCGCCAAACCCCAAGCCGAATCGGAGGCCAGGGCGGAATCTTGAGTGGAATTGAAGGGCGGAACATTTAAAAAAGACAAGGCCGCGCCTACGGCACCCAGGTCGCCCAAGGGTTGGACGCCCCAGACCGAATCATAGGAGACGCCTTCCCACCACGCCAGGTGGCTGAAAAGCATTTGGGGGTTGACCGGTTCGGACATGCCCGCGGGATTGAAAAACAGGGACTCCCCGTCATTGCCGACGGCGGCATAAGCGCCGGACATGGCTGCGGACCTGGCTCCGGGATCGAAATGGAGAAAATCCGCGCCCGTGCTCCCGGCGGAAGCCGCCCAAAGCGCCGCAGGCGACAACAGCCACACGCCTACCCCCAACTGCGCCAGCAACCGGCGGCTGCTCATTTGATCACCAACACTTTGCGCACGAAACGTTTCCGGCCGCCGCTCTCCAAGACCACAAAATAAACGCCGGAACCGACGGTATCGCCGGCGGCATTGCGTCCGTCCCAATCCAGCGCCAGATACCCCGGCGGCAAAACCGCGCTTTGCCCCCAAACCTTCCGCCCGGTCAGGGAAAAAATCTCCAAGTTGATCTCTCCGGGTTCGGTCACGCCCAATTTTATGCCCAAGTGTTCCCGCAAAGGGCTGAAATGATTTTTATCCAAGAAAAGCTCGGCTGCCGGCGTGGGCGTGAAGGTGGGCGGCAAGGTCAACGTAATCGTCGCCGTCGGTGTACGCGTGGCGCTGACCGTCAAGGTAGGCGTGGGGGTAAACGTAGCGGTGCGGGTGGGCGTCTGCGTCGGGGAAAAATAGGGCGTCACTGAAAAAGTGGCCGTGGCCGTAACCGAAGAAGTCAAAGTTGCGCTGGTGGTTGCCGAGAAGGTTGCCGTGGCGCTTCGGGTGGCCGAGGGCGTCCCGGTCACCGAAGGCGTCATCGACCCCGTCGGGCTCCCGGAAGGCGTCGAACTGGGGCTCATCGTGATTGTGCCGGTGAAAGACGCGGTGACCGTGGGCGTGGACGAAGGCGTGCCCGTGGGCATGCTCGTGGCACTGACACTCAGCGTGGGTGTCGGGGTGATCGTCGGCGAGGGCGACGAACTAGGCGTTATGGACGCAGTGCCGGTAACCGTCCGGCTTGGTGTACCCGAAGGCGTCACTGTGGGCGTGGTCGAAGGCGTGGGCGTCGTCGTCAGCGTAGGCGTCCAGGTGGGGGAAAACGTCAAGGTGGGCGTGTCCGTGGGAGAACCGCCGACGAGGTTGATCGAGACCTGTTCGTGCCGCAAAACGCCGTTGACGTTCGCCCCCCCCGAACTTTCCCAGAACCAAACCCCCACGGTTTTGGATCCGGCCCCCGCGGAAAGATCCGCCTGCACGGTCAATGTCAGGGCATGGGTTACGCCGCCGTCATTGCTCCAAAACCCGTTGCGCGCGGAAATCCACTGATCAAAAGTTGCATTGCCGGCGCTCAGCGTGATGGGAAAATAAAAGTCCTGCAGCCCGGAACTGTCAAAGCGGATGAACTCCGCGTTGGGCGCGCACAGGTGAAGGGACACGGCTTGACCGGCGGTGGACGCTTCCCCGCCGTTGATCCATAGGGGCGTAAGCGCCGGGTCGGTCAGCTGGTAATAATCCGAGCCGCCGGAAGTGGCGGTGTACAGGCGCTGACGCTTGAAGTCCAAGGCCAGGGAATAAACGCGGCCGGAACCCGCGACCGTGGACAAACTGCCGCTCAGATTTCCTAAGCCATCCAAGTCCATCCAACGCAGATCATTGCTGCCGCTGTCGGAACCCACGTAAAGCCGCGAATGCGCGGCATCCAAAGTCAGGCTGTTGAGGTAAACACCGGTATTATAAACCGCGGGCCCGGCATTGGGCTCACCCGGATCTCCGCCCGTCTGGAGGGTAAACGCGTAAATCGCCATCCCCGAAACCGCATAAAGCCGGTTGCGGACGCTGTCCAAAGCCAAGCTGTAAATCGCACTGCTCCCCGCCGCATAAGGAGAACCGGCGGTCAAACCCGTGGGATCGCCGTTGGCGGCGTTTAGATTGAACACCCGCAATGCACCGCCGGCGCAGCCCAAATAAAGCTTATGGCGCGCTTCATCCAAGGCCAGGGCGTAAACCATCTGATTGGTGGCGTACTCGGCCGTGGAAGCGGGGTCGCCGCTGGCGGCGTTGAGGCGGACCAAACCCAAACCATTGGGCGAGGCCGATAAACCGACGTATAGGCATTGCCGGGTGCCGTTGAGGGCCAACGCGGTGGCGGGGTTGGTGGAAAAATATCCGAAGCTGTTGACGGCGGAAGTATTGCCCGCCGCATCCAGCGTGAAAATATACAGGGGCGTAGCGCTGCTGCTGGCTGCATAGAGGCGGTTATGCACGGCATCGACGGCTAGACTTTGATAATTGACGCCCGGTGATCCGCTGCTGATCAAAGGGCCGGGGACGCCTCCGGCATCCAAAGCATACACCAAAAAACTCGGCGAGGATCCGGTACCCAAGTACAAACGATTGCGGGTGGCATCCACGGCCAGGGTTTGAGCATTGAGGGTGGTATCAAACTTTATTTTATTGGCCGGATCCGCCGTTCCAAAAAGGGGCAGGCATAAAAAAGCGGCTCCGGCAAACAGGACCGTTCGCCAAAATGCCGTCAGGTTAAAAATACGCCGTGCTTTCATCGGCCGAGCGTTCATGGATTTCACCGTGAAAAGCACAAGCCCCGGACCCGTTGACCGGGTCCAGGGCTTGCAGTCTGAATTAGGTTGATTATACTTTAAAAGCAGTGCTTTTTCCCTTGATTTTTCGTCCACCAACCATGACCGTTGGCCGCCTGAGAATATTCGTAATGAATCACCTTGCCATGCACGTCTTTAATATCCATATTGCCTGCACCCGAACCATCCGCGTTGAAGTTCAGTTCCAGGTTGATCTTGTTGTCCGGCGCGGAAGTAATATGGCAGCGTCCGCTTTTATCCAGGGTGGAAAAATGGATATCATCAAAACGGATTTCTTCCCCATCTTCCGCCATCCAATTTCCGCGCCCGTCCATATAGACCCAATTGGAGGCCAGGCTGCGGGTCAGGCGGTTGTTCAAGTAGGCGGAATGCGAATTAACCAACTGACATTGATAGTCCCACATGAAATCATTAAAATTCACCTGATTTTGGTAAATATCACCGCCTTGGGTGACGGTTTGCATGAACAACGTGTTGCCCCCGGCGCTGGTCATTTGCAGCATATAGTAGTTGTTGGCCCGCGTCCAGCCCGCGTTCAAGGAGCCGTGAAACAATTTATAAGTGTTCCAATCAAAGGGAAACAAGGTGACTTTATTCGGGAAATCTCCCGGGTTGTCTTTGGCTTTGGGGGACCAACCCGTGGAGATAATCTGCGCGGCCATGTCCGTCAATAAAAAGCCTACGCCATGTTTGAACATAATGATGTAGAACAGCGGAGAGGTCGTGATGCGCCTGACGGTCTTTAATACCGCCGGATCGCTGAAATAGCCGTCACTCAGATCATCGCCCATTTTCAGGATTTTGGCAGGCGTGCAATTCATGATAAATTCGTAAACCCATCCCCGCGGTCCGATCCAACGGCTGGGATTGTGGCAGGCAGCGGAATAGTTCTGTAAAACTTCAGCTTCGGACAATTCGTCGGCATCGGCAGAAAGTGAAGGCGACTTAGGTCCCACCACATTTTTTCCGCAACCCGAACTGATCGCCAACAAAAGACTTAAGCTTAATAACCCCACCAACGCAAATCGCTTTTCCCCCAAGTTCATATGCCCCCTCCTTATTGCAAGTGTAATTCTTCCCCCAAAAAATTACTGCTTGCTTTATATGGCTTAATCATAGCATAAATTAAAAAGTATGCAAGTTTTTTAGAAAATTTATTGTATGTTTTTACGCAGATTAGGGCATTGATTAATGCTTTTAAGATAAAAATATACTTTGAATAAATAAAAATTGTCACTTCAGACAAATATATCATCAATTTTATTGGTAGTTATTTTGCGAAAAGGAGAATGTCAACGCGCCGATTTTTAGATTGTTCCAC
>JAAXVQ010000409.1 GCA_013335425.1 Candidatus Firestoneibacteriota bacterium
GCGTATGACTTCGCCGACGTGGCGCCGGGCCAGTACTGGTTCATCCTCAAAGCCCGCGACACCGCGGGCAGCGAAGATACAACGCCGGAGAGCCTCTACGTCGATATCGTCGATCCGCGGACGGATCTCGATCCCAACGCGATTCTCCTGGTGCAGGAAACCCGTAACGGTTCGGGATCCCCAGGGAGCCCAAGGGTCACCACGGTGAACGAATACTACGCGACGATCTTGGCCGGGCGGACCTGAGGATTGAAAAACAGGGCAAAGAAGATACGGAAACGATGAACGGTATCCGAGAAATTTTAAACCTGGGTCGTGCTGCCGAGGTGGTACAAGGGCAGGATGGGAATTTCGAATATATACTCCAAAAATCCGGTGAAACATTGGACTTGCCGCTTCTGGCAAAGATGCAGAAGATGGGTGAAGCCAATGGGGGCATTTTTAAACTGATTTTCTCTTACGATAAAGATAAAGGGAAAAGCGACGGCTATAAGATTATATTTAAAAATAAAAGCTGGGTTTGTGTCCGCGTTTCCGGCACAGAACCCGTGGTGCGGGTATATGGCGAAAGAGTCGAGCCTTGCACCATGGACAATTGGTACGCGGTTCGCGTCGCCAGTTTCAAACCGCTTAATGATATGGTGGTGGAAGTTCAAAAATTGCTGGGTATCCAACAACCCGTCGATTTAAAAACGCCTTTCTATGCCGAGACCGGTTCTGCTGATCAACAGAAGGACGGTTCGGGCCAAGTACTTTTGACCATAACCCCAGCGGTACTGCTTTTAATGGGGACACCTTGGTTCGTCCCGGTGACTGCTTTGTTCGTCGCCTTGATGGCTTGGGGGACCCGAAATAAATCACGCTCAGATTCTGAAACGGAAAACAAGCGATATGGCTTAATGCACTTTTTTAACAACGTCTTTTTCTATCCTTGGGCGGATGGGCGTTTTTTCAAGGACTTCGGTTCCATGTTGAGTAATGCCGCGCTTGCGGTTTTGAGACCGTTTGCCCTTCCGGCCACTTTCCTCAACGCGGTGACTACGGCGGTAGCGGCGGGTTACCAAAAAGTGAATAACGGGATTTTCTCGTTTTCGCACTTGTTGTTTGGCCTTGGTTATGGCACGCGCGGCTTATCGCAGGAAGTGGCGACGGCGAAAATTTTATTGGCTGGGTTGAGTTCAAAAGAATTGCCGAATCTGAGACTTGGGTACAATTTCGCGCACAATCCGGGCAAATATTTGCCGGAAGTTTTCACGGCTTTTCAAGAGCGGGGCTATATTAGCGGTGAACCTACACTTGATATTAAAAACCTTAACCGGTTCCAGATCAGCGAATTTCAGCAGGCGTTAAAAGAAGTTTTAGCCGGGGGAATAGAACAACAACAGGTAGACAGCATCAATGGATTTTTTGAGGCAGCCGGTTTTACCGTAGCGCGAACGGCAGCTCCGAAACTGAGCAACATGCTTAATCTTTATTCAGTCTCGCCCCTGTTGTTGTTTGGGCAGTACGGTCTGCTGATCGCGCTGATGGTTGCGCTTGGTTACAGTATTTGGCAAAGTATCCAAAGAGGTGCCAAAAACGGAAACTTGACTTCGACGCTTTCGGAATTAACCAGGAAGGAAAGCGAGGCCGGCGAGGATTACTTGGGGGAATACCCGCTTTGGCAGGTTTTACGCAATCACAAGGTTTTCCTGCAGCGCGACTTGGGGTATTTTTTAAAACATGTCAAAGTAATGACGGGTGAAGGTTTTGGCGTGGCTTATAACACGAAATCTCAGGAGACGGTTGAAACTTGGAACTTGACTCCGGAAGCCATGGATACGGTGGTGACCATTCCGGCGTTTTTCTTTGACGCCTTCTTCAAGCCGCTAAGCAGCCTGAGCACGGGACAGCGCCTCTATGTCCGCCTGATGCGTCCGGTGCTGACTCCTTTCCTGAACACGGCTCTGAACCATTACCAAAAGGAGATTATTGCCGATGCGGCGCAATTTTCAGATCCGTTGGACGAGATCGACACCCTGGACGCCTTTGACCAGACAACTCAATATAAATCGGCCAATGGTTTGCGCCGGTCCGGCAAATCATTGAACGAGTTTTTCAAGTTCGCGCCCAACCGTTCCATCGGCGTTCCGCGAACCCAACTGTGGACCTTGGTGGAATCCTTCCGCCAAGCGCTGAATCCCGAGGGGGCGTCTTTGTGGTCCGTTGTGAAACCGCAATATCAAATGTTGCTGGCCGCGGGTGAAACGCCCTCGGAAGAACTGTTGGTCAATGCGCTCAACGCCACCGATACGGCAAATATCCAGGATGCCGTTTTGCGGAAGGTCGTTGAGGGGTTGAAAGCGGATTTGGCGGCGGCTAGAAAAGACCGGGACCCCAAGCGGTTGGAGGTGGAAAATCAGTTCGCTGCGGACTTGATCCTGCGCAGCCAATTGGAACAATTAAAAACCCCGCATGAACGTATTTCCTCGGAAGGCCCGAAACAGGAAGCGAACCCCATCTTGTTTCTGG
>JAAXVQ010000061.1 GCA_013335425.1 Candidatus Firestoneibacteriota bacterium
GTTGGTACCGGCGTTCATCTAGGGCTTTTTGGTTTACGCCCTTTGGCTGGGTCCGGGAGCCTGGCTGGCCAAAATGATTTTTACCCATCTTTCCGTCCGAATGTTGGCGGGCTTGGAGCTTGCGTTCTGGGCGTTGCCGGCCGTGGGTTTCGGCGTGGTTTTGGAAATGTTCACCCGTGAACGTTTTTCGGTGTGGGTCGTGATTCTTTTTGCCGCCACTTGGCTGCTGCTCGCGTTGGCGCCCCAAGCGTGGTGGCTTTGGCCGCTGCTGGCGCTGACCGGCGGCGCGGTTATCGCTTGGAGGAAAAAAGCCTAATGCTTCCCAGGCGGTTGTCCCTCAATCGGTGGACACTTTGGCGGATGGCGGGGCGTTCATTTTTCATACAGGCAGGCTGGAATTTTCAGAAAATGCAGAATTTGGGTTTTGCCTATGCGCTTACCCCCGTGCTTCGCAGCCTGTACCCGTCGCGCTTAACCCGGGCCAAGGCGGTGAAGCGGCACTTGGAGTTCTTCGTGTCGCACCCGTACTGTGCGGCGGTGATTCTGGGCGTGGTGGCGCGTTTGGAGGAACAGTCTGTGGAAACCGGCGCCCTCAATTCCACGGAGGTCAACCGCCTCAAGGTAGGGATGATGGGCCCCTTGGCCGCGCTGGGGGATACTTTATTTTGGGCCACTTTAAAACCGCTTTTGGCGTTTTTAGGCAGCGTTTGGATCTTGCTGGCCTGGGCCCGCGGCAGCGAATGGATTTGGCTGGGGCCCGTGCTCTTTTTATCGATTTTTTCACTGTTGCACTTGAGTGTGCGTTTGGGGGGGCTCTGGTTCGGATATTTCCGCGGACTTGAAATTATTCAGGATTTGCGTCGCCTCAATCCACAGCGCTTGGCGCAGCAATTGGGCTTGTTCACCGCCTTGGCGGCGGGGATCTCGGCCGCGATGCTTTTTCATCAGCGCGTCGGAGGGGGCGCGGCTATCGGCGGGGCGGGGAATTCGGCGCTTTTAGCCGCGATTGCGACTTTGGTGGCCCTGGGACTGCGCCGCGGGATTTCGGTAAACCGTATCGTGTATTTGTTGGCCACGGTGGCCGTGTTGGCCGCGTATCTATTCAAACTGGGATGAGGGGATCATGCAGGAACGCGAAGTTGTGATTGAAAACAAGCTGGGAATGCATTTGCGGGCGGCGGCCGTTTTTATCGAGACCGCCAATAAATTTCGTTGTCAGGTGCACGTGCGCAAAAACGCCCAGGCCATCAACGCCAAATCCATCATGGGTTTGATGACCTTGGGCGCGACCTATGGATCCAGCATCACCGTGATCGCCGACGGTGAAAATGAAGCTGAAGCGTTGGACGCGCTGGAGGCGTTGGTAAAGAACCGTTTTGGGGAAAAAGAATAGAACTGAAAATCGGGGCCGGGAGACCGGGCCGGGTTTAACCACTTAAGGAGAAATTTCCGGATGCATCGAGGACTGCCCGCCGCGCCAGGGATAGCCATCGGCAAAGTTTTCCTGCTGGGCCAAACCGGCGAGCACGTTCACCGCCTCAAGATCGCGGAGACCTTGCTGGATAAGGAAATGACCCGGTTGGATTTCGCGGCGGCGGCGACTTCGCAGGAAATCGAGATCATCAAGCAGAAAGTCGCCAAGGAAGTCGGACAAAAAGAAGCGGCGATTTTCAACGCGTACCTGCACATCCTGGAAGATCCGCTTTTGATACAGGCCACCAAGGACATGGTCAAAAGAGAACTTTGCAATACCGAGTTCGCCTTGCAGGAAACTACCGCACAACTTGTCCGTCAGTTCGGTGAATCCACCGATGAATATTTGCGGGAGCGCGTGGCGGACATTACGGATGTCACTTCCCGCCTGATGCGCCATTTGACCGGGCAGCCGGCGGGTCCGCTTTCGGAAATCCGCGAGGAAGTGGTGGTGGTGGCCCACGATCTGACGCCTTCGCAAACCGCGTCCATGCCCCGCAACAAGATCAGCGGGTTTGCCACCGATATCGGCGGGCGCACGTCGCATGTGGCCATTATGGCCCGTTCGCTTGAGATTCCGGCCGTGGTCGGCCTGCAGGACATTACCCGGCAAGTGGTCAACGGGGATCTGCTGGTGATTGACGGCAGTACCGGGGAGGTGGTGGTTAATCCCGACGCCAAGACCTTGGCCCATTACCGCCAGACCCAGCAAAAATACGCGGCGGCCAGCCGGAAGCTGAAGAAAATGAAGGGTGTGACGGCGGTCACGCGCGACGGCTACCGTCTTACGGTCGCGGCCAATCTGGAGTTGCCCGAGGAAATGGCCAACGCGCAGAAGCATGGTGCCGAAGGCGTGGGCCTGTTTCGGACTGAATTTTTATATTTAAACCAGCGGGTATTGCCTTCCGAGGACGAACAATTCGAGGCCTACCGCCAGGTTGCGCAACAGAGCCTGCCCTATGCGGCGATTATCCGCACCCTGGATATCGGGGGAGACAAGTTTTTTTCCCCTCTCAACACGGCCAAGGAGATGAACCCGTTTTTGGGCCTGCGGGCCATCCGGCTCTGCCTGTGCCACGTGGACCTTTTTAAAGTGCAATTGCGCGCCATTTTGCGCGCTTCGCATTTCGGCAAGATAAAGATCATGTTTCCCATGATCTCGGGGATCGAAGAGTTGCGCCGCGCCAAGGCCGTGTTGGCGGAGGCGCGGCAGGAGCTGCTGGATCGAAAAATCCCCTTCGACCGGAACCTGGAGGTCGGTCTTATGATCGAGGTGCCGTCCGCGGCTTTGACCGCCGACGTCTTGGCGCGCGAGGCGGACTTTTTTTCCATCGGCACCAATGATTTGATCCAGTACACCTTGGCTGCGGACCGCGTCAATGAGCACGTGGCCTATTTGTATAATCCGCTGCACCCGGCGATTCTGCGCTTGATCCGGGGCGTGGTGGAAGCTGCGCATAATGAGCGCATCTGGGTGGGTATGTGCGGGGAATCGGCTTCGGATCCCATGCTTACGCCGCTGCTGGTGGGGTTGGGTCTGGATGAGTTTTCCACGGTTCCGGCCAGCGTTCCTCAATTGAAGCACTGTATTCGCAGTTTGAATTTTTCCGAGTGCAAGTCCATGGCCGAGAACGTGATGAAGTGCGCCACCACCGAGGAGGTGGAGGCGACTATGGAAAAATTTGGAGGGAAAGTATGCCTCGAAACACCCGTATAAAACCGCTCCGCTCCCGGGGAGTGCGCGTCACCAAAGCCGTGATTCCGGCCGCCGGTTTGGGAACACGCTTTTTACCGGCCACCAAGGCCCAACCCAAGGAAATGCTCCCGGTATATGACAAACCGGCCATTCAGTATGTGGTGGAAGAAGCCGTGGCTGCCGGCATCCGGGACATCCTCATCATCACCGGGCGCGGCAAACAATCGATAGAAAACCATTTCGACCGTTCCTGGGAGCTGGAGGAGAACTTAAGGGCACACGGAAAATCACGTGACCTTAAGATCGTTCGGGAAATTTCTTCCTTGGTGAACATGTACTTCGTCCGGCAGAAAGAAGCCTTGGGATTGGGTCATGCCGTACTCTGCGCCAAGAGTTTCGTGGGTTCGGAACCTTTTGCGGTTTTCTTGGGCGACGACATCATGGACTCCCGTCCTCCGGCCATTTCCCAACTGCTGGATGTGTGGGACGCACACCAAGGGCCGGTGCTGGGCGTGATGGAAGTGCCGCGGGAATTGACGCGCGCTTACGGCATTATCCGGCCCAAGGAAATGGGGGAAGGGCTTTTTCGGGTGGAAGACCTGGTGGAAAAACCCGAACCGGACAAAGCGCCCTCGCAATTGGGCATCGTGGGACGCTACATCCTGACCCCGGATCTGTTCGAAATTTTGGAAAAAACCCGTGCCGGTCGCGGCGGCGAGATTCAATTGACGGATGCGCTGCGGATTTTAAAGCGGCGCCGTCCGATTTATGCGTGCGCCCTCAAGGGACACCGTCACGACATCGGCAACAAGGTGGAGTTCGTCAAGGCGACGCTGGCCTATGCGCTCAAGGATCCCGAGGCACGCGCCTCGATTTTGGCCTATGCGCGGGAATTGGTGGCGGAGCAAGATTAGGCGGCGGTCATGGCCTGCCAGGTGATTTATACGCTCAACGCCTTGACTTTGCTCAAGGCCCATGACGATCCGGCGTATGCGGCCTTGTTGGGGCGGGCGGATTTGTCCGTAGTCGACGGCGTGGGTTGCGCCTGGGCCTTGAAGCGTTGGACTGGAAAACGCGTGGCGCGGGTAACGGGTTTGGAATTGATCGACGCCTTATGCGCGCAATGCGCGCAAGCGGGCCTCGGCGTGTTTTTGCTCGGCGCGCGCCCCGGCGTGGCCGAACGCGCCGCCGGGCATCTGTGCCGTAAATTTCCAGGCCTGCGCGTGGCTGGGGTTTTGGACGGTATTTGGCCCGTGGCGCAGGAAGCGCAGGCGGTGGCCCAAGTGAATGCTTCCGGAGCCGGGCTTTTGTTGGTGGCCCTGGGGCAGCCGCGCCAGGAAGAATTTTTAGATCGGCAGCGCGAAAACCTGCAGGTGCGCATGGGGTTGGGGGTGGGCGGTTGTTTCGACGTGCTCTCCGGGGATTTGAACCCTGCGCCTGCCTGGGTGCGGCGCGCAGGCTGGGAATGGCTTTTTCGCCTGTGGCAGGAGCCCTGGCGTTTTCGCCGGGTGCTTTCGTTGCCGCGATTCGTTTTCTGGGTGTTGTCTACCAAACACTTGTAAAGGGGGACTCGGAAAGTGGCCTTGCTCAAGGTTCTGGTGTTTTCCGAAGACCGTGCCTTTAAAGATGCTTTGAAAGAAAGTTTGCCCCATGCGCGTTACGTCTGCGACGAGGTGCGGGACAAAATCGCGCTGCTGCACGCCCTCGGGAACTCGGCCTACCGGCTGGTGATCCTGGATGCGCGCACGGTGGCCGGCGACATGGACGTGGTCTCGCTGCTGCGTGAACACGGAAACCATCATGTACTCTTCGTGGTGCCGGAAAACGCGCTTGCCAGCGCCGTGGAGGCCATCCGGCGCGGTGCGGATTTTTATTTGACCTGGCCCTGGCGGGCGGAAGTGTTCCGACAGGTGCTGGCCGAGTGGGAACGCGAGGTCTCCGCCGGCGAGGCGCGCTGGGAACCCGCGGATCTGCCGGTTTTAGGCGACGGAGCGGTGGTGGGCAATTCCGAGGCCCTGCGGAAGGTGTTTTATCTGGCAGAGCGCGTGGCCCCCACGGATTCGGCGATCATGATCACAGGCGAGACCGGGGTGGGCAAGGAAATGGTGGCCCGCGCGATCCACCGGCTCTCACCCCGTGCGGATAAGACGTTTGTGGCCGTTAATTGCGGCGCCATCCCCGAAACTCTGTTGGAATCCGAATTGTTCGGCTTCCGCAAAGGTGCGTTTACCGGGGCCGTGGCCGACCGCGCGGGTTTGTTCGAACAAGCCAACGGCGGCACTTTTTTCCTGGATGAAGTGGGGGAGCTTTCGCCGGCCATGCAGGTCAAGCTCCTGCGGGTGTTGGAGGATGGGCGCATCCGACGGCTGGGCGCTTCGGAAGATTTTCAAGTGGACGTGCGCGTGCTGGCCGCGACCAACCGCGACCTGCGCGAAGAAGTCAAGAGCGGGCGTTTTCGGGAAGACTTATACTACCGGCTCAATGTCATTGCCATCCACATTTCTCCCTTGCGGGAGCGTCGCGAGGACATCGCTCCCCTGCTGAAGTTTTTTCTGGCCAAGTACAATCAGCGCTTCAAGCAGAACGTCATTTCCATCAACCGCGACGCCCTTTTCATTTTAATGAACTACGATTATCCGGGGAACGTACGCGAGTTGGAGAACATCGTGCAATATGCGGTGCTGCTCTCGGATCACAACATCATCAACAAGGTCTCCCTGCCGCCTCAAATATTCCAGCGGGTGCAACTGGCCATCGGGGGCCCCAAATCCGACCATGTGATTTCTTTGCAGAAAACCGAGGAAGAACAGATTAAAAACGCGCTGCTTAAATACAACGGCAACCAAACCGAGGCCGCCAAGAGCTTGGGCATAAGCCGTTCCACGCTCTGGCGTAAGATCAAGACCTATCAATTGGAAAATTTTAAATAGTTTTTTCGGTCCGATGGTGGTGTTTTGGTTTCGTACTCCGGCCGCCTACCCCGGATGCGGGCGCATTTGCCCCCCTTTAAATTTCCTGAGCTAAAGCCTCTTTTTTTTTCCCAACTGGTGTCCAACTCCCTGTACGTGAAAAAATAAATCTCGAATGCGGAAAGGCGGTGTGACGGCATGTTCAAAGTTATCGGCTTGATCCTGGCACTGGGGGTAGTCGGCATACTTGGTTTTGCAGCTGCCCAACCCGATACGTTTCGGATTGAACGCACAGTGAACATCAAAGCTGCACCTGAAAAGATATTTACTTTCTTAGCGGATTTTCATCAGTGGGCGGGCTGGTCGCCTTTTGAAAAAATGGATTCGACCATGCAAAAAACCTTCAGCGGAGCGACTTCAGGCAAGGGTTCCGTGTATGCCTGGGCCGGCAAGGGCAAGTCCGGCACAGGACGCATGGAAATTACCGATTTTTCCGCGCCGAATCGGCTTGCGATCAACTTGGATTTTTATAAGCCCTTTGAAGCCCATAATGTCGCTGAATTTACCTTGGTGTCTAAAGGCGGGATGACCGAAGTCACATGGGCCATGTTTGGCCCAAGTTCTTTTACCATGAAAATATTGCATTTGTTTATGAACATGGACAAGATGGTGGGTAAGGATTTTTCGGCCGGGTTGGAAAATTTGAAAACCCTGGTTGAAAAGTAATCGGGGGTAGGGTGTTACAGCCCCTGGGGTTGGCTGCAAAGTAAGGCAAAAACACTTTTCATTAGGAAAAATTTTATGTTTCATTTTTTAACAGTTGTTTCAAATTAGCACGAAAAATTTCTTTGGAAAATCAGAGGCGGTTGGAAAAGCATTTAAAAACCGGGGCATTTTTGCTCGGGGTTTTGGCACGCACTTTGCAATTAATGGGGGATAAGAAATATTATGATTGTTGGAAGGGGATGACAATTATGGGTAAAGTTATTGGCATTGACTTGGGTACGACCAATTCCTGCGTGGCGGTGATGCAGGGCGGCGAGGCAGTGGTGATTCCCAATGCCGAAGGCGGGCGGACCACCCCTTCGGTGGTGGGGTTCACCAAAAGCGGCGAGCGGCTGGTGGGACAGACAGCCAAGCGTCAGGCCGTGACCAATCCGGAGAACACCGTGTTTTCCATCAAACGCTTCATGGGTCGGCGGCATGACGAGGTGGTGGCCGAGGAGAGGCGCGTGCCCTTTAAAACCAAAGAAGCGGGCAACGGCGACGTGCGGGTTTTGGCCCACGGGGAGGAGTTCGCTCCGCCGGAAATTTCGGCTATGATCTTGCAGAAACTTAAAACCGATGCCGAGAGCTACCTGGGAGAAAAAGTCACCGAGGCGGTCATTACGGTGCCGGCGTATTTCAACGACAGCCAGCGCCAGGCCACCAAAGACGCCGGGCGGATCGCGGGTCTGGACGTGCTGCGCATCATCAACGAGCCCACGGCAGCTTCTTTGGCCTACGGCATGGACAAGAAGAAAAACGAGAAGATCGCGGTCTACGACTTGGGCGGCGGCACTTATGACATTTCTATCCTGGATTTGGGGGACGGGGTGTTCGAGGTGAAGTCGACCAACGGCGACACGCACTTGGGCGGCGATGATTTTGACCAGGTCATCATCGACTGGCTGGCCGACGAATTCAAGAAGGAACAGGGTATCGATCTGCGCAACGACAAGATGGCCCTGCAACGGCTGAAGGAAGCCGGGGAAAAAGGCAAGATCGAGCTCTCTTCAACCATGGCCACTGAAATTAATTTGCCGTTTATCACCGCCGATGCCTCCGGTCCGAAACATCTGAATGTGACCTTGACCCGGGCGAAACTCGAGCAGTTGACCGGGAACTTGGTGGAACGGACCTTGGCGCCCCTAAAACAGGCGCTTACCGACGCCGGCTACAAAGCGGATCAGATCGATGAGGTCATCTTGGTGGGCGGCATGACGCGCATGCCCCTGGTGCAGGAGACCGTGAAAAAGTTCTTCAATAAGGAACCGCACAAGGGCGTGAATCCGGATGAGGTGGTGGCCATCGGTGCGGCCATTCAGGCCGGGGTGCTCAAAGGCGACGTCAAGGACGTGTTGCTGCTGGATGTGACCCCGCTTTCCCTGGGGATTGAAACCCTCGGCGGCGTGACCACGCACTTGATTGAGCGCAACACCACCATTCCCACCAAGAAGAGCCAGGTGTTTTCCACGGCCGCGGACAATCAAAACAGCGTGGAAGTGCATGTGCTCCAGGGTGAACGCGAACTGGCCAAGGACAACAAGACCATCGGGCGTTTCCACCTGGACGGAATCCCCCCCGCACCCCGGGGTGTGCCGCAGATCGAAGTCTCTTTCGATATTGACGCCAACGGTATTTTAAACGTCAAGGCCAAGGATTTGGGCACGGGGCGCGAACAAAAAATCACCATCACCGCCAGCTCCGGCTTGGCCAAAGATGAGATTGAACGCATGGTCAAGGAAGCGGAGGGCAATGCCGAGGAAGACCGCAAACAGCGGGAAATGATCGATGCCCGCAATCAGGCCGACAGCCTACTTTACCAAACCGAAAAATCTTTGGCCGAAGTCGGAGCCAAAATTTCGGAAAAGGTCAAAAGCGGCATTGAGGCGGCGCAAAAGCGCGTGAAGGCGGCGGTAGCCGGCAGCGATGCGGCTGAAATCAAGGCGGCCACGGAAGCGCTCAATCAGGCGTTCCAGCAAGCTTCGGGCGAGATTTACGGAAAAGCGCATCCCGGTGCGGAAGGCGCCGAAAGTACGGCGGGCCCGACCGGTGGGGCGGCTGAGT
>JAAXVQ010000062.1:0-7067 GCA_013335425.1 Candidatus Firestoneibacteriota bacterium
GAAAAAATGGCCCGCACAAGGAGACGTTCATGCCGATCGCCAAACCCGAATGGAACGCGGAAGTGTTCATCACCCTCAAGCCCAGTGTCCTGGACCCCCAGGGCAACACCATCCAGACCGCCCTGCATTCCATGGGCTATACGGACCTAACCGGCGCGCGTTTGGGAAAGTATTTCACCCTGCACTTTTCCGGAAAGCTCTCCCGCACCGAGGTGGAGCGCCAGGTTAAGCAAATGTGCGACAAATTGCTGGTCAACCCGGTCATTGAGCGTTACCGCTATCAAGTGGCCGCTTCCAAGGAGCGCTAAGTGAAATTCGGCATCGTGGTATTTCCGGGCAGCAACTGCGATCATGACTGCTATTATGCGGTCAAGGAAGTCTTGAAACAGCCGGCCGAGTTCGTCTGGCACGGCGAGAGCCGTCCCCCGGCCGTGGATGTCTATGTTCTCCCAGGCGGCTTTTCCTACGGGGATTATTTGCGCACCGGCGCCGTGGCCCGCTTTTCGCCGGCTATGGAAGCCGTGCGCACGCACGCAGCCGCGGGCAAACCCGTGATCGGCATCTGCAACGGGTTTCAGATTTTGCTGGAAGCCGGGTTGCTCCCCGGCGCCATGCTGCGCAATCAGAGCCTGCAGTTCGTCTGTAAATACACCCACCTGCGCATGGATTCCACCCGGACGCCCTTTACCGGGCGCGTGGCCCAGGGCAAGGTTCTGCGTCTGCCCGTGGCCCACGGCGAGGGCAATTATTATTGCGACGACGCCACCTTGAAACGGCTGCGGTCGGAACAACGCATCGTCTTTCGCTATTGCGATGCGGCCGGGAACCCCACGCCGGAAGCCAACCTCAACGGTTCGCGCGACAACATTGCCGGCATTTGCAGCGAGCGCGGCAATGTGCTGGGCATGATGCCCCACCCCGAACGCGCCATGGAACCCAGCATGGGTTCCACGGACGGGCGGGAGTTGTTCTTCTCGCTGCTGGCCACGGCCTTGGTTCGGCGGCGTTAACAACATGGGGCGACCACCCGCTCCCGGACCTTTGTCGGCCCCGTCCAAGGCCTTACGGATGGTTTTGGGGCTGGCCGCGATCATTTGGGCGGGCATCCTGCTGGGTCAACTGCAGGTTCACCAGCCCTGGCATCTTGGCGTATTTGAACAATTTCTTTCTCTGTCCCGTTTCGGCCCCTTTCACGCTTCCTGGTTTTTTTCCCAAGTTTGGTCGTATTTAAAAAATTTCATCTTATTTCTGGGGTTTTTAGCTGCGGCCTTTGGGCTGGGGTCCGTGTGCTTAGCCCGTTTTTTTCCGGCCCCGCGTCCGCGCTTGGAAACACTGATATTTTCCTTGGCCCTGGGTTTGGCCGGCCTGGCTCTTTTAATTTTTCTCCTGGGGATTTTACATGGGCTGCATGCCGGGTTGTTCATCCCGCTTTTTAGCCTGCTGGCGGCCTTCGGGTTGGTTCGGGCATGGCAACTCCGCCGGGAACTCGCGCCCCGCGCCGGGTGGTGGTGGGGCGTCAAACCCGCCCTGACGGACCGGGTGCTGGGCTCGGTGCTGCTGTCGGTCATAGCCGGGGAAGTCCTGATGGCCGGTTTGCCGGAAATGTTTTTTGACGCTTTGGTTTATCATTTGGGCGTGCCTGCGCAGTGGCTTCAACAGGGCGCCATCGTGCCTCTGCCTTCAGTGTTTTTTTCCAACCTGCCCATGGGCGTGGAAATGCTGTACACGGGCGCCTTGTTGCTTTCCAACGAAGTGCTCTGCCGTTTTCTGCATGTGGGGTTGGGCGCCCTGGCCGTCTTGACCGCGTTTGCCCTGGGGCGGCGTTGGTTCGGACGGCGGGCGGGTTTTTGGGCGGCCGGGATTTTAGGCACGATCCCGCTCTGGATTTTAAACGCATCGGTTTCGGGCGTGGACGTGGGTTCGGTTTTTTTTGCCGGGGCCGCCTTGCTGGCGCTTTTGAATGCCGCCTGCGCGGAGAAAGTTCCGCCGCGCGGTTTTTGGCTCGCAGGTCTGCTTATGGGGTCGGCCTGGGCCTGCAAATACAACACGGCTTTTTTGCTGGTTCCTGCAGCCGTTTTTTGCCTGATGGCGTATTACTTGCGCCATTGGGACATGAAAAAAATGGCCTGGGCCGGTGTGCAACTTGGCATGGGCGCTTTTTTGATTTTCTCTCCCTGGCTGATTAAAAACACGGTTTTTACGGGCAATCCGGTTTATCCGTTCTTCTACCGGCAAATTCCCAGCCGTTTTGTGGAACCGGCTAAAATGCAGCAGCAAATGGACGGGTTTAAGGAATTCGGGCACCGCACGCCTCTGCAGATTTTGCGCCTGCCGTGGGATTTGACGTTTTTTTACCCCACGAGCAATTCTTTTATGGGCGCGGTGTTCTTGTTCCTGCTGCCGGGGTTGCTCTGGCTGGGGCTGCGGGCCAAACGCGCGCCCCCCGTGGAACAAGTGCTCTTGGCCACGGCGGCGGCCACGGCCGTAATCTGGGTCACGCAGACCCAAATTGCCCGCTACCTGCTTCCGGGTTTTTTGGTGCTGGCGGTTTGGAGCGGCGCGCTGCTGACAACCTGGGAAAATTGGTCTTCTTGGCTGGGCAAAGCGGCCCGGTGGAGCGTGCTGCTGCTGCTCGGATATAGTCTGGTCAACGCGGCCGTTATGGCGCTGGTCAATTGGGATCCTTTGGGCATAACCCTGGGACGACAGGACCGGGAGAATTACCTGGACACGCACCTGATGACCAACTACCTGCCCATGGCGCGAACCATCAACGCGCTCCCGGGAAAGGTCAAAGTATTTGTCTTGGGTGAAACCCGCGCCTATTACCTTAAGCAACCCGCCACCACGGTCACGGTCTATGACGCCAACCCGCTGCTGCAATGGCTGGAGGCCGGTCCCACGGCCGAGGCCGTCTGGCGGCGCTTGCGCGCCGAAGGGTACACCCATGTGTTCGTGCACGAGCAGGAAGCCGCCCGCACGCGCGGGTATGAACCCTATGCCTGGACGCCCGCGGCGGTGGCGCGCTGGCAGGAATGGCTGGCGCATTATACCCGGCGCGTGGCCTTTTCAGGGCAACAGGCGCTCTATGCCTTGCTGCCGCAACCGGAGACGGCGCGTCCGGTCAAGCGCGGCCGTCCCCTGTTTACCTACTCCCCAGAGATAACCGGCAAGGTGGGCGAACATATGAACGTCGCTTTGGCCTTGACGCAGCAACAACGCTGGCTGGACGCCGAAGCCGAATGGCAACGGATCATGGCCTTGGCGCCCGAGTGGTATTTGTCTTATGCCATGCTCGGTTGGCAATATCGCCAGTTGCAGCGCTGGGACGAAGCTTGGGTCATGTACCGTCGCGCCGAGAGCCTGATGGATTTGGATGCGAACACCTACAATGACTTGGGCGCCATGGCTTGGAACCTGGGGCAGGCGGACGAAGCCCGGCGTTGTTTGCGTTTGGCTTTGGAGCAGGACCCGAACTTTGACGTGCCCCGGCGTAATCTTGACGCGATGGAAGCGGTTATGAAAAAAACGGAAGCGGCCGGCCGGCGGAAAAAGTAAGGCGGTTTGGAGTCGGCGCCGGAATATGACCGACGAAAGGCGCAGTTAAAAAGAGGCCATGCCGAAACCTTTTCACCCGAAAAATTTGAACCTTGCCGATGTCTCGGAAGCCGAGGACGTGCCTTGCTGCGTTTGCGGCGCGCCGCCTCCGGGCAAGGCCGAGTTTGTGGTTCAAACCCAGCGGGTGGTGCGCTGCCCGATCTGCGGACTGCAGCGGGTTTCGCCGCGCCCGGCTCCGGCGGTCTTGCGGCAAGTTTATGGCGCCGATTATTGGAAAAGTCCGGATTCGGTGCTCGCGGGCTATACGGACTACCCCGGGGACGAGGCCAACATCCGCCGTACCTTCCGGCGCCGCATCAAACGGGTGGCGCCCGGGCACGGTGGCGGGCTCTGGCTGGATGTGGGGTGCGCTTATGGTTTTTTACTGTTGGAAGCCGAGCAGGCGGGTTATGAGGTGCAAGGCTTGGAGTGGTCCGAGGCGGCGGCGGCGGCCGCGCCGGAAGCGATTCGCGGACGCATCCGCGTGGGGTCGTTTCAGCAGGCGGATTTTCCGGAAAACGCCTGGGACGTCATCAGCTTTTGGGATTATCTGGAACATTCACCCGACCCCAAGGCGGATCTGCTCAAAGCGTACCGGCTGCTTAAACCCGGAGGTCGGCTTTCGATTGTCATCCCGGACGCCGGCTCCCGGCTGGCCCGTTGGATGGGCCCGCGCTGGGAAGAATTTAAAAAGCCGCAGGAACACTTGTACTTTTTCACAGGCAAGCAGCTGGCGTCCTTGTGCGCCTCCTTGGGCTTAACGCCCCAAGGGCGCGAGTGGGCCGGCAAGTACGCCCGCTTGGATTTTGCGCTTTCGCGGTTCAAACGCGGGGACGGCATCCTCTTTCCCGTTGCCAGGGCCGGACGGTTCATGTTAAAGATGATGGGCTTGGAAGCCTGCGTGATTTATGTCAATCCGCGCGATAAGCTGCATTTGCTTTGCCAAAAGGAGCGGGCATGAAGGTCAGCGTATTGATACCCGCCCGCGATGAACAAGCGACCATCGTGGAGCTCTTAACCCGGGTTAAGCGGGAGCTGGAAATTTTAACCGGGGAGATTATCGTCATCGACGACGGCTCCCGGGACGCCACCGCGGAGTTGGCCGGAACGGTTCCCGGCGTGACGGTGATCCGGCATACCGGCCCCCACGGCAAGGGTGCCGCCCTGCGGACCGGCTTGGCGCGGGCGCGAGGCGAGATTATTCTCATCCAGGACGCGGATTTGGAATACGATCCCACCGACTATCCGGCCTTGGTCAAGCCCATTGAATCGGGGCAGACGGATGTGGTTTACGGATCGCGGGTGTTGGGTGCGCGTTTGGGGCGCACGACCAGAAAATCCAGCCTGCGCTACTATTGGGGCGGGCGTTTTTTATCGTGGTTGACCTCGGTTTTATACGGTGTTAGAATTACCGACATGCCCACGGGGTACAAGGTCTTTAAGGCCGAGGTGCTCCGTACGGTGTCCTGGCAGGCGGACGGTTTTGAGTTTTGCCCCGAGATCACGGCCCGCATATTAAAAAAACGCATCCCCCTGGTGGAAGTCCCCATAGCCTATACCCCCCGTTCTTTTGCCGAAGGCAAAAAGATTCGCTGGCAGGATGGCTGGACCGCCATTAAAACGTTGCTGAAGTACAGATGGGGAGCCGGCGAGCGGTCACCGGCCTCCGGACGCAGATAACGCCGCTCGACACAGACCCGGGTTTTACGGACCAGCAGGTAAATTTCCTTGAAGGATGGTACGGGCGCTTGAAAAAAAATGCTTCCCCCAGCAAGAAGGCCAAACGCAACAGTTTGCCGCAAGGCGCGCTTTCCAGCAAGCCGGAGACGCGCGGGAAGGTCACGCCCGAACCTTGTCACGGCGATCCGGAGGAAATTACCCCGGCGATCATCAAGCAGCACGGTTTTACGCCCCAGGAGTATCAATCCGTGGTGCGCATTTTGGGGCGCACGCCGGCTTACACCGAACTGGGCATTTTTTCCGTCATGTGGTCCGAACATTGCTCCTATAAAAATTCCCGGCCGGTTTTAAAATTGTTTCCCACCCGCGGTTCCAACGTGCTCCAGGGGCCCGGCGAGAACGCCGGGGTCATGGACATCGGCGACGGCCGGGCGGTTTGTTTCAAGGTTGAGTCGCACAACCATCCCAGCGCCATTGAACCCTATCAGGGCGCGGCCACGGGGGTGGGCGGCATTTTGCGCGACGTGTTCACCATGGGCGCGCGTCCGGTGGCTTGTTTGGACTCGCTGCGTTTCGGCAAACTCAACCATGCCAAAGTCAAACGCCTCTTCACGGGCGTGGTTTCCGGCATTGCCGGCTACGGCAACTGCATCGGCGTACCCACCGTGGGCGGGGAAGTTCAATTCGACGACTGCTATGCGGACAATTGCCTGGTGAACGTCATGGCCGTGGGATTTCTCAAGCACGAGGAATTGGCCCTGGGACGCGCTCACGGTACGGGCAACCGGGTCATTTACATCGGCGCCACCACCGGGCGCGACGGCATTCACGGCGCCACCTTTGCTTCCGAGGAACTCTCTTCCGAAGCCGAGGAACGGCGTTCGGCCGTGCAGGTCGCGGACCCCTTTATGGAAAAATTGCTGTTGGAAGCCACCTTGGAACTCATCCGCGGAAAGCATCTGGTCGGCATTCAGGACATGGGGGCCGCGGGCTTGACCTGCGCCACCTCGGAAATGGCCGCGCGCGGCGGCGTGGGCATGGAGATCGAACTCGACAAGGTTCCTCAGCGCGAAACCAACATGCTGCCTTATGAAATCATGCTCTCCGAGTCCCAGGAACGCATGCTCTTAGTGGCCAAACCCGGCCATGAGGCCAAGGTGCATGAGATTTTGAAAAAATGGGGGCTCCACTCCGCGGACATCGGCTTTGTCACGAAAGACAACCTCCTGCGCGTGAGGCATCATGGGAAAGTCGTGGCGGAGATTCCCGCCGGCGCTTTGGCGGACACCAAGTATCCGGGGTATCCGACGTACATTCGTCCGGCGCGCCGGCCGGCCTATTTGGCCAAGGTGAAAAACCTTCCGGCCAAAGCCCGGCGCACGGAAACCAATCCCGCCGCAGCGCTGCTCAAACTTCTGGCCACGCCGAATCTTTGCTCCAAACGCTATGTTTGGGAACAGTATGACCATATGGTGCGCACCAACACCACGCTGCTGCCGGGCGCCGGGGCGGCCGTGCTGCGCATCAAGCACACGCGCAAGGCCGTGGCCGTGTCCCTGGACTGCAATGGACGCTTTGTTTATTTGGACCCCCGCCGGGGCGGAGCCCTGGCCGTGGCCGAGGCCGCGCGCAACGTGGCCGTGACGGGGTCCAAGCCGTTGGGCATGACCAATTGCCTGAATTTCGGCAACCCCATGGATCCCGAGGTGTTTTGGCAATTCAAACAAGCCGTTACCGGCATGGCTGAAGCCTGCCGCGCCCTGAGCCTACCCGTAACCGGTGGTAACGTG
>JAAXVQ010000062.1:7077-8899 GCA_013335425.1 Candidatus Firestoneibacteriota bacterium
GCTCTTCCGATCTGTGGTAACGTGAGCTTTTATAATGAGAGTCCCGAAGGCGCCATTGACCCTACCCCCGTGGTGGGCGTGGTGGGCTTGTTGGCGGAAGCGGAAAAATTGGTCACGCCTTGGTTCAAAACTCCGGGGGATGTGGTATTTCTTTTGGGCGAGACCAAAGACGAGCTGGGCGGTTCGGCTTGGCTCTATGAACTGCAGGGCATTAAAGCCGGTCAGCCCCCGGTTTTGAATTTAAAACGTGAAGCGGCTTTGCATGCTTTGCTGGCGGACGCGGCCGGGCGCGGCCTGCTGTGTTCCGCGCAGGATTGTTCCGAGGGGGGCTTGGGCGTGGCGTTGGCCGAAGCCGCCTTCCTGGCCAAGACCCACGGCGGGGCGCTTCTGGGCGCGGAATTGAACATCGCCACCCGCTTGAACCCCACCGCTTTGTTGTTTTCCGAGTCCGCTTCACGGGCCGTGGTAAGCGTCAGTCCTCAACAAGCCGAGACTTTTAAAGTGCTCTGCCGCCGGCAAGGCGTCGTTTGCCAGGAAGCCGGGCGCGTCGGCGGCAATACTTTAGCCGTGTTTGCCAACAGCCGGCCCGTCATGGAAGTGGCCGTGGAAAAATTGTACGCAGCCTGGAAAGGCGGTTTGAAGCATTATGTGTAAGCGGGATGATTTGGACAAACCTAGGGAAGAATGCGGCATTGCCGGGATTTGGGGAGCCCCCGAATCTTCCAACCTGGTCTACCTGATGCTTTACGGACTTCAGCACCGCGGCCAGGAAGGGTGCGGGATCGTCTCGTGGGACGAGGGTGCTTTTCACAGCATCCGCGGCCGGGGTTTGGTGGCCGACGTGTTTGACCAGAACAATTTACGCGAACTTCCCGGGCAGGCGGCCATCGGGCATGTGCGCTACTCGACCACCGGGCCGTCGGTTTTAAAAAATGCCCAGCCTCTGGCCGTGGAATACTGCCGCGGCAATCTGGCCGTGGCGCACAACGGCAACCTGGTCAACGCCGACGAGATCCGCCAGGAACTGGAAGCCTACGGTTCGATTTTTCAAACCACCTGCGACACGGAAGTGTTGATCCACCTGATCGCGCGCAGCCCCAAGAAAGATTTCATGGACGCACTGGTTTCGAGCCTGGAAAAGGTCAAAGGGGCTTATTCGCTGTTGATTATGACCAACGACGAAATGATCGCCGTGCGCGATCCGCAGGGGTTTCGCCCCCTGGCCCTGGGCAAGCTTAAAGACGCCTATGTGGTGGCTTCCGAAACCTGCGCGTTCGATCTTATCGGCGCCGAGTACCTCCGTGACGTGGCACCGGGCGAGATCATCATTGTCGACAAAAACGGACTGCGGTCCCGGCGTTTTGCGGACGCGGCCCTGCCGCAGTCGCTCTGCATTTTTGAAAACATTTATTTTTCGAGACCGGATTCGCGCATTTTCGGCGCTTCCTGCTGGAAGGCGCGACAGGAGTTGGGGAAGATTTTGGCCAGGGAATCCAAGGTGGACGCCGATGTGGTGATCCCCGTCCCCGACTCGGGGGTATGCGCGGCCATCGGTTTTTCCCAGGAGTCGGGCATTCCTTTCGACATGGGGCTTATCCGCAACCACTATGTGGGGCGCACTTTCATCGAGCCTTCGCAGAGCATCCGCGACTTCGGCGTGAAGCTCAAGTTCAACATCGTCCGGGAGATCGTGCAGGGCAAGCGCGTCATCATCGTCGATGATTCGCTGGTGCGCGGCACCACCTCGCGGAAAATCGTGAAAATGATCCGGCAAGCCGGCGCCAAGGAAATTCACATGCGCCTTTCTTCACCCCCAGTGGTG
>JAAXVQ010000410.1 GCA_013335425.1 Candidatus Firestoneibacteriota bacterium
CCCCTGATGAAGCATGGCGATCCGATCAGCGATTTTATACGCGCTGGTCATGTCGTGGGTCACCACGATGGAAGTCACGGAGAGCTTTTTCTGCATTTGGATGATCAATTCGTTGATGGCATCGGCCATGATCGGGTCCACGCCGGTGGTGGGCTCGTCGTAGAGAATGACCTCCGGGTCCATGGCAATAGCCCGCGCCAAGCCCACGCGTTTTTTCATGCCTCCGGAAAGTTCGGCCGGCTTCATGTGTTCAATGTCTTTCAAACCCACCAAAGCCAGCTTTTCCCTGACAATTTCTTTGATTTTTTCCTCGGAATAGTCCGTCAACCGCCGCAGTCCGAAGCTGACGTTCTCAGCCACGTTGAGCGAGTCAAACAGCGCCGCGCCCTGGAAGAGCATGCCGAAACGTTGTCGGAAGCGCGCCTTGGCGTCGTCCGACAACGAGAGCACGTTCTCCCCTCCGAACCAGATCTTGCCGCTGTCGGGTTCGATTAAGTTGAGGATGCACTTGAGCAGAACGCTCTTGCCTTCCCCGGAGCGGCCGATGATGACCATGGTCTCACCGCGCTTCACCTCCAGGTCCACGCCCTGGAGCACCCTTTTGGACCCGAAATTTTTATGTAGCCCTTCCAAGCGGATCATACGGCTCCTAGGTGAATGTCCTTAAATCCGGTTGTTTGCCGTAGGGCACAGGCAGGCCTGTGCCCTATCTATTAAAAAAGCGCGAACGCCTGAGTCAGGAAATAATCGACAATCAGCAGCGTAATCGATGCGTTGACCACGGCTCCGGTGGTGGCGCGTCCCACGCCTTCGGCGCCGCCAAAAGTCTCAAACCCGCGATGGAGCGCAAAAACACACAAAATCAAGCCGAACACTGCGCTCTTGGCCAAGCCCGTAAAAACATCATACATATGCACGGTGACTTGGGCCCCGTGCCAGTAAACGTGAGAGTTCACGCCCAGGTAAAAAGTTGCAACCGCCCACCCACCCAGGGAGCCGAGCACGTCCGCCATCAGCGAAAGCATGGGCATCATCAGCATGACGGCCACAAACCGCGGCATGGCCAAATATTCTACGGGATTGGTCGCCAGGGTCCGCAGGGCGTCCACCTGTTCGGTGATCTTCATGGTCCCGATTTCCGCGGCCATGGCCGAACCCACCCGACCGGTCACCAGCAGTCCGGTCAAGACCGGACCCAGCTCGCGGATCAGCGCCAGGTTCACGATACTGCCCACGAAAATGGACGCCCCCTGGAGTTTCGCTTCCATGGTTACCCCGGTCTGCACGGCCAGCACCATGCCCGTAAACAAGGCGGTGGTCACGACCACGGGAATCGAATTCACCCCCGTGGCCACCATTTGCTCCAAAATCAGCCGGTAATAAAATTTTCGAAACTTGTTGGGATCGCGCACCACCCGGCCGATGCTCTGCAAAATTTGTCCCAATAAAATGAAGATCTTTCCCATCTCCTGAAATACATTTAGGACGGGCGCGGAAAAATGGTTGACCAAAAAAAGGAACAAACGGTTCATTGGCCCCCTCCCCGATAAAGGCGCGGGACACGGCTACCGATGGTGCAGACAATTTCATAGGTGATGGTCTCCAGACGCGCGGCCATGTCCTCGGCGGGCAAAGACGCCTGTCCTTGCCGGCCAATGAGCACCACCTCGTCTCCGACCGCTGCGTTGGGAACACGCGAGACATCCACCAGGCACATGTCCATGCACACGCGCCCGACCACCGGACAGAGTTTCCCGCCGATAAGCACCTGTCCCAGGTTGGACAAAGCGCGTGAAAATCCGTCCGCGTACCCCACCGGCAAGGTGGCAATGCGGGACGTCCTCCGGGTTACGTAGGTATGTCCATAGGACAAGCCCGTCCCCGGGCGTACGGTTTTCAATTCAATGATCCGGGTTTTCCAACTTAAGGCGGGCTGCAGACTCACGCGGGTGCGCAGGTTGGGCGCAGGGTAGAGTCCATAGAGCATGAGCCCCGGGCGCACCATCGACGCGTGGGTTTGGGGCGCATTGATGACCGCCGCGGAATTGGCGGCATGCACCAGGACCGAGGCGTCCAAAGCACGGGTTACGGCTTGCAGACGCTGCATCTGCAGGTTTAAAAGCTGCAAATCCCGCCCGTCGGCATGCGCAAAATGCGTGAAAACCCCTGCCAGTTGAATGCCCGGCGCGGAGGACAGTCGCTTGATAAAGTTCGGCGCAGCGTCCGCAGACAAGCCGATGCGCCCCATGCCCGTATCCACCTTCAGATGAACCGCCACCCGTGTGCGGGCGCGTTGCGCTTCCCGGCTCAACGCCCTGATTTGTTTCTCGGAAGTGACCGTAGGCTGGAGTTTGTGGCGAATCACGGCCGCAGCTTCCCCGGGCTGGGCTAGGCCCAACACCACGATGGGAACCCGGATGCCGGCGGCGCGCAGCCGCGCGTTGTTGGCAGCCGGAGCCGAGGTTTTGGGTGTGGCCACGGTGGAAGAAGGCGCCGAGCTG
>JAAXVQ010000411.1 GCA_013335425.1 Candidatus Firestoneibacteriota bacterium
AAGCTCAATGTCCTCGCGAAAGCCCATATCGAGCATTTCGTCCGCTTCGTCGAGCACCACCATAGTCACGCTTGCCAGCGAGAGGGTCTTGCGCTCCAGGTGGTCCATCAACCGCCCCGGCGTGCCGATGACAATATGCACCCCCCGGTTCAGCGCAGACATTTGGCGCCCGATCGGCTGCCCGCCGTAAACCGGCAGGACTTGGAGATGGTGCATGTGGACCGAAAGTTTTTTAAACTCCTCGGCCACCTGGATGGCCAGTTCGCGCGTCGGGCACATCACCAAAGCCTGCGGCGCGTTGATCTTCGGGTTTATCTTCTGCAGTAAAGGAATACCAAAAGCCGCCGTCTTCCCCGTGCCGGTCTGCGCCTGGCCGATGACATCGTCGCCTGCCAGCAAAAACGGAATCGCCTGCGACTGAATCGGCGTGGCTTCCTCAAAACCCATTTCCTTGACAGCCTTGGCAATAGGCGCGGAAAGCTCAAGCTGATCGAAGCTGATTTTATTCATGAGGCTCCTTGGAAAAAACACGATTTAATCCAACAGACAAACAGCCTAACCAAGCCGGGGACAGCCATATGATAACAAGAAATTGAAATATAATCCAAAAACGATCATCGATCAACCACTTTGCCGGCTTCCGCACTTAGTTGGGGTGCTTCGCCTCCAACCCCGGCTTCTGTTCCAGGCCGAGGCGCTGACGCAGCAACTGACGCGCCGGACTTTCCAATGCGCTATGATCAGCCGAGATTAAGCGCTGCCCGCAAAAAAAAAAGCCGGCCCTCATAGGACCGGCTTTTTGTGACTCACGTCATGCGTGCGTGCGCTTGGAGGCGTTGATCAATAACGGTAGTGCTCCGGCTTGTACGGCCCGGTGACCGGCACGCCGATGTACTCAGCCTGTTTCTTGGTCAGCGTGGTCAGCTTGACGCCGATCTTGGCCAAATGCAGGCGCGCCACTTCTTCGTCCAATTCCTTGGAGAGGCGGTAAACACCCACCTTGTATTTTCCCTTGTTCTTCCAAAGGTCGATCTGAGCCAGGGTCTGGTTGGTGAAAGAGTTCGACATGACAAATGACGGGTGCCCGGTGGCGCAGCCTAAATTCACCAGACGTCCCTCGGCCAGCATGTAGATCACGTGTTGATCCGGGAACAGGTACTTGTCATACTGCGGTTTGACATTGATCCGCTTAATGCCCGGATAGACATTGAGCTTATCGACTTGGATCTCGTTGTCAAAATGGCCGATGTTGCAGACAATCGCCTCGGTCTTCATCTTTTCCATGTGCTCAATCCGGATAATGTCGCAATTGCCTGTCGTGGTGATATAGATGTCCCCCACCCCGAGGGTTTCCTCCACCGTGGTGACTTCAAACCCTTCCATAGCCGCTTGCAGGGCGCAGATCGGATCAATCTCCGTAACCATCACGCGCGCGCCCATGCCCTTCATGGCCTTGGCGCACCCCTTACCGACATCACCATACCCGCACACCACCGCCACTTTGCCCGCGATCATGACATCGGTGGCCCGTTTAATGCCGTCAATCAAGGATTCGCGGCAGCCATAGAGGTTGTCGAACTTGGACTTGGTCACAGAATCATTCACGTTGATGGCCGGGACGAGCAGTTCGCCTTTTTCGAACATTTGATACAAACGATGAACGCCGGTGGTGGTTTCCTCGGAAACCCCGCTCCACTCCTTCACCACATTGTGCCAGAACCCGGGTTCGCTCTTGAGGGTTTCCTTCAACAGGTTCAAGATGATCTGAACTTCCTGGTTGTCGGTCTTCTGGTCCAAGAATTTCGGATCGTTCTCGGCTTTGTAGCCCCAATGAATCAACAACGTGGCGTCGCCGCCGTCGTCCACGATCTGCATCGGCCCTTTTCCGCCGGGGAAGGTGAGCATCTGCTTGGTGCACCACCAATACTCTTCCAGCGTCTCGCCCTTCCAGGCAAAAACCGGTATCCCGGCTGCGGCGATGGCCGCGGCCGCATGATCCTGCGTGGAAAAGATGTTGCAACTGGCCCAACGCACATCCGCCCCCAAACTTTTCAAGGTTTCAATCAGGACCGCGGTCTGGATCGTCATATGCAGCGACCCGGAGATGCGCACGCCCTGCAGGGGTTTTTCTTTCGCGGATTTTTCGCGCACCGCCATCAACCCCGGCATTTCCTTTTCCGCAATCTCGATTTCCTTCCGGCCCCACTCAGCCTGGTCAATCGCCTTTACCTTGTAATCACCCATGACCCATTCCTCCAAAATGTATTGGTGTTTCCAGACAGTTCCTGTTGCCAAAACAAGTTCAACGTAAGCTTACTACCTAAATTTTGCACGTCATTACCGTTATTGTCTGAACAGAAGCCCGGCTTAACGTCAAACCCGTGCCAGAAATTTCTTGCGCACATAACCAATAAGGATAACTATAAAAATACAAAATATTCCCCTCCCTCGATGGGAGGGGATGAAGGGGAGGGTGTGGCGCATCTCTGTC
>JAAXVQ010000063.1:0-3160 GCA_013335425.1 Candidatus Firestoneibacteriota bacterium
CGGCCAGGTCCGTGCCGCGCAGAGCGGTCAACTGCAGGAAGGAATAGAAGGATAACAGGCCGAGGAGGATGGCTTCCATTCCGCCGTGCCCGGCGCCCAACATGAAAATAATTTCCTTTTCCTCGCCCTCGGCCAACTCGACCACGGTTTGTAAGGCTGCACACGGGTCCAAGGCCGGCCCCACCTTGTTGGAGAGCCGCGAGCGCCCCAGGGCTGAGGGGTTTTTCAAGCTGCCGTTGCGCCCGATAAATTCCGTGCGGTCGCCGGTTACGCGGCGTTGGGCATCGTTGACGTCGAAAAAAGCCGTGCGTTTGGAAAACTCAGGGTTAAAGGGGTTGTGCGCAAACACGGCATTGCTGGCCGCATCGATTTCCGTGACCACGTGCATGAAAGTTTTCGGGCGTAACTCTCCCAAGACCCATTCCACATAGCCCGTGGCCGTCAATCGCCGCGGCCGCCCTGAAAGGTTGCGCAATTTTAAAATCCAGAACTTAACCGGCGCATCCATAGCGACGAAAATCGTCAGATCCGTTGCAATGCCTAAGTCCGCATATTCAAAAACACTGTAGCCGAATCCGTGCCGGCAGACATAAGGTTTGTCGCCCCGAGCCGGAAAGGGAACCGGCGACCAGAAACGTCCGTTCTCCTCATCGCGGATATAAAACGCTTCCCCCCCGGGATCGCAGACCGGGTCGTTGCGCCAAGGGGTCAGGCGGAATTCATGGGCGTTTTCACTGAAGGTGTAAGCCGAACCGCTTTCGGAAATCACGGTCCCGAATTGGGGGTTGGCGAGCACGTTGACCCAGGGCAGGGGTGTGGGATGCGAGGGTGTGGTGGTGATGATGTATTCTTTGCCGTCGGGGGTGAAACCGCCCCACCCGTTGAAAAAAACCAAATCCCGGCGCGCCGGGTCCACGTTCTTTTCCGGCCAGGGCCGCGGCCGTCTAAAGGGCGCGAAGCCGGACGCGCCGGGCTCAGGTTGCACCCGGTGGAGAATCTGCGATTCCAAGGTGCCGCCCTGGTCCGTAATGATGACGCGCGCCGCGGTCTGCATGAGGATCTGATCCTCTTCGGGAATCTGATCCATGCGCCTTACAAAAATGCCGCCCGGACGGTCCACGGCATGCGCTTCCAAACCTGAGGAAATCAGGCCGATGATCCGGTCGTGCAGCAATTGCCGGTAACCGCTGCTGTCTTCGTTCCAAATCACCAAATCCGCGGCCAGGCCCTTGAGACGCCAGTACGCATGGACCTGCAGCATGCGCCGAACCAGGTCAATGTTGGCGGGGTCGGAAATCCGCAGCAGCACGATGGGCAAATCCCCGGAAATGCCGTACCCCCAAAGCCCTGATTGGCCGCGGGTATTTTTAAGCATCACGCCCGGTGCTGCCCGTCGGGTCGGGTCGGAAAAAATGACCGAACCGGCCAGACGGCCGAAAAGCTGAGCGTCGGCTTCGGAAGCGTTGAGCTGGTGCAGCACCACCTGTCCGTGCGAAAACGCCAGTTCGAAAACCCGTTCGGTCAGCCGCCAATCGTGATATTTTTCAATAAGCCCCAGCGCTTTTTCCCGGGTTTCGGCCGCACCCAAGACCAAATTGACGATAACCGTGCTTTCGGCGCCCAAGGTAAATCGGCGGCGGATCGCCACCACCGGGTCCAGGACCGCGCCGGCGGTGTCGGAAAGCCGCCCGGTGTCGAGCATACCCGGTTCGCTCACGCTGTTTCCCCGGCCGATGAATTTCATCCGGTCGGTTTCAAACGTGGTCTCGATTTCGTCGGCGCCTTGAAGGACCATCAGGTGCAGCAGCCAAGGCGGGGTCTCTTTCGGCGAGGTGGGGCGGCGGGTGCAAAGAATGCTGTTCCGGTGTCGGATGATTTCGGTTTGCAGGAACAGGCCGTTGAACGCCGGGTGCGTCGCCTCGGAGCCGAGCGGGGCGAGCACCACTTCGGCATACGAAGTCAATTCCAAGACGCGGGGGCTGTGGGAACGGTTGGTGATGCTCACGCGGCGTAATTCGACGTCGTCTTCGGGCGAGACCGCGATTTCGGTATGGGTGTCGAGGTCCAGGTCCCGCCGCCGGAATTCCGCGCGGGCCTGCGAAAAGATCGCCTCGTAATGCTTGCCGGTTTTCTTAAGCGGTTGAAATGTCGTGGACCAGGTTTCGTTTCGCCCTACGTCACGGACATAGCAAAACAAACCATAGTCGTCCTGGGTGGCGTCCTCGCGCCAGCGGGTCAGGGCCAGATCCTGCCAGCGGCTGTAACCCCCGCCCGCGGCGGTGACCATCACGTGGTAACGTCCGTTGGAAAGCAGGTGGACTTCCGGCACCAACGCGTGCGGTGTGTTGAAAATCCGCAGGAGGGTTTCACGCTCTTCTCCGGCTTCGCGGGGACGTTCCGCGGCTTCAAAAGCCCGCGAAAAAGCCGGCGAAATTTTTGGGATGCGTTCCTGCAGCAGCAGGGTTGCCGCCTGGAACTCCGGGTCGGCTTCAAAACGTTTTTGCATGGGTCGGTCCAGCAGGCAAGCGGCTGCGGCCAGCATCACCATGCCCTGGTGATGGGCCATATACGAAGTCACCACCGCATAGCTTTGCCCGCGGGCCAAACGTGTCGGGGTATAGTCCACAGCTTCGTACAAGCCGTAGGGCCCCATCATCCCGGCGGCCGCCAGGGCCTGCAAATTTTCCACGGCAGCCTCGGGCGCCAGCATAAGTGCCAGGGCGGAAGCATAGGGGGCAATCACTAAATCATCGGCCAGGCCACGCCGGTAACCCAAACCCGGAACCCCAAACGCCCGGTACTGATAATGAAGATTGGCGTCCGTGAGGTTGTAGCCGGATTCGGAAATGCCCCAGAACGCGCCGCGTTTTAGGCCGTAGGCGATTTGGCGGGCCACGATGTTTTTACAGGTTTGCTCCAGCAGCGTGTTGGCATAGGCGGGCATGACCAGCAGCGGCATGAGGTATTCGAACATGGAGCCGCTCCACGAGAGCAGGCTGGCCCGGCCGTGGACTTGCGTCAAACTGCGCCCCAGGGAAAACCAATGTTCCTGAGGCAAACGGCCCTGGGCAATGGCCACGAAACTTCCCAGACGGGCTTCGGAAGCCAGCAGGTCGTAAAAGCCCTCGTCCCGGCGACGCTCCCCCACATGGTAGCCGAT
>JAAXVQ010000063.1:3170-8791 GCA_013335425.1 Candidatus Firestoneibacteriota bacterium
CGGGTGGCATCATACAAGAAATCATATTCCATTTCCGTCCCCGCGCGGCATTGGTCTGCCAGGTTCTCCAAAGCGGCCAGGCGCTCCCGGGCGCGCTGCGCGGCCAAGCGTGCCAGGAAAATAAATTGCGCCTGCCAATCTGCCGGGGGCGGCGGATCGGGCGGTTGAGTTTTTCCGAGCGCGGGCGGTTCTGCCAGGAGGGGGAAATCTTTTTCCAGAGCGGCGACTTCGCGCAGCGTGGGTGCGGCTTGCAATTTTTGCCAAAGGTTTTTCATGGCGGGGTCTGCCACCGTGTCCCAAAACGCATCCTCAGGTTCGGGCAAGGCCAGATAGGGCGCCATCCAGGCCAGTTCTTCGCCCCAATCCCGGCAGTGCAGCTCCAGGGCATGCATCCACCAGGCCGCTTCCGGGAGGGACGCAAAGGCCTGCCCCAGTTCCGCGCTGATTTTTTCCAGTTGCGGAAGCTGAGTGGTTTGACTTCGCAGACTGCCGGATTTTTCCCCAACCCAGGCATGGGCGCGGCGGATTTTTTCCTTAAGCGACGGCGCGAGTTTGAACCCCGGGGTCGTGGTAATTTCTTCGAAATTTGCAAACGTATCCACGCGCCCGGCTTGCAGGCTCTCAGGGGCCAGCGGATGATCGGGCAGGGTCAGCAGCGCTTGCCGCAAAACCAACAGATGCCCCGCCAAATTCCCGCTGTCCACGCTGGAAACATAGCGCGGTTCCAGAGGCTGAAGGGTTTGGGTGTCATACCAATTGAAACAATGCCCCCGGAAACGTTCCAAGGCATTCAGGGTGTGCAGGGTCCGTTGTGTGCGTTGCAGGAATTGCCCGGCGGAAATATAGCCGAAATCATAGGCCGTGACGGAGGCCAGCAGGGAGAAACCGATGTTGGTCGGCGAGGTGCGGTGGGCTCGGGCCGGAATCGGCAGTTCCTGGACATTGTCCAGCGGCAACCAATGATCGCTTTCCGAGACATAAGTTTCAAAGTAATGCCAGGTACGCCGGGCCAATTTCCGTAAAAAAGCGGACTGTGTCGGAGTCAGTTGCGGTTTGCGCGGCGCCGGCGGCCGGTTGATGAGCCAGGCCAGCCAGGGCGAGAAAAACCAGGCCGACAGGAACACGGCGGCGTCCGGTTCGGCGATGCCCCGGGCCGCCAACGCCAGGCCGACGGCCAGCGCCAACGCCGGTCCGACCCACATGGATTTCCAAACTTTGAAAAATCCCGGCACGGCCAGGCGGGCCCAATCACCGGCCGAGGTCCAGGAGAGCAAATGCCGGCGGCTGATCCATAACCGAAAAAATGTGCGGGCGACGGCGTCCAAATTGGTGAAGGTTTCAAAAGGTAAAAACGCCAGCCGCACGGCCGCCACGCCCTCCCGGCGGGCGAGGTTCAAGAGGGTATCGCGCGCGTGAATAATCAGCAACTGCTCCTGGGGTTTTAAAAACAAAAGTGCGATGGCGGCCGACAGTACAGGCGGCAGGAAAAGTGCCAGCAGCACGCCCCCGGTGATCCAGACGGCGGGAACCGGGGAGAACCAACTCAAAAGCAACAGGGCGAGCATGGCCGGAGACTCCAGGGAGCGGCGCAGGTTGTCGGCTATTTTCCAGTGATACAATAACCGCAGGGGGTTGGGTTGGGAACCGTGGGGACCGGGAACGCGGGGAAACAGCCAGCGGGCGATTTGCCAATCGCCCCGAATCCAGCGGTGGCGCCGCCGGGCATCGGCCAAATAATTGGAGGGAACGTCTTCATAGAGCACCACGTCGCTGACCAAGCCCGAACGCAGATAGCCGCCTTCGAGCAAGTCGTGGGAAAGAATGCGGTTTTCCGGCAAACGTTGGGCCAACACCGCTTGGAAAGCGTCCACGTCATAAATGCCTTTGCCGACAAAAGAGCCTTCGCGGAAAATATCCTGATAGGTGTCGGAGACGGCCAAGGTGTAGGGGTCGATGCCTTCTTCGCCCCCGAACAGGCGCACGAACCAGGACTTGCGCTCATCGGTCTGGGTGGTGCCCACCCGCGGCTGCAAAATGCCGTAGCCTTCGGTGACCCGGTTGAGGCCCGGGTCGATCCGTGGGCGGTTCAAGGGATGGGCGAGGGTCGCCGCCAAGGTCCTAGCCGCGTCCAGGGTCAAGCGCGTTTCCATGTCCAAGGTGATGACGAATTTTATTTGCTGTAAAATTTCCGGCGCGCCCACGATGAAGGTCCCGGACTCCGGTGTTCCCCCGCGTAACATTGCGTTGAGGTTTTCCAGTTTGCCGCGTTTGCGTTCCCAGCCCATCCAGCAGCCTTGCCGGGCGTTCCAGCGGCGGGGCCGGTGGAAAAGGTAAAACCGGTCGCCGGTTTCCGCGGGATAGCGGAGGTTTAAGTTTTTGATGCCGGCCATCACGGTGGCGAGCAAGGCGTTATCTTCCGGCCGGGTTTGCGTTGCAGCGTCTTGGAAGTCCGTGACCAAACCGAAATGCAAATGCGGGTCGCGGTTGGCCAGAGACAAGACTTCCAGGTTTTCCAACAAATTGGAAGTTGCGGCAGGATCGGAAAGCAGGCAGGGCACCACCACCAAAGTCCGGGCTTCGGGCGGCAGACCGTGCGAAAAATCCAAGCGCGGCAACCGGGTGGGCTTGACCAGGCGCCCCGCCGCCCAATTCACGATAATCATCGCCGGCTGGCTGGCGGCCAGCGCCAACAACACGGCCGCACTGGTGAAAAACCAGGCGGGAGCGTCCTGTAAGGTTTTCAGAACCGGCGCGGCCAAACCTAGGGTGAAGAGCGCCATGGCTGCGAAATAATACAGCAGCGGGCTGCGCCGCATAAACCGGCCGCTGAGTTCTCCCCAAGTGAAGCGGGGTTTTACCGCATGTTCCAAGTCGGCCAGACCCCGGTCAAGCAAATAAAAGCCGACGTGCGCCGCCCGTTCGTCCGACTCGGGCAGGGCGGCCGCCGCGCGCGCCAGGGCCAGGACTTTGGCAGCCACCGCGGCTTCGTCCAAACCGCTGCGCTTGGCCAAAAACTCCACATGGTGACGGCAGCGGTCGCGGGTGGCAAAATCCGAACGGTGATAAACTTCCCGAGGGTCCAGACTTAAGATCCGCTCCACCGTAGAGTGGAGTTCCACAAACTCGCGCCAGTCCTGGGCGTGGAGAAAGCGCAAACTGGAAATGCTGTTGCTCACCGCCACCTGGTCTTCAGCCCGCCGTTGATTTTCCAGGCGCACCAACTGTTCGCTGTTCAAGCCGTCTTCGCTTAAGCGTTGCTCCATCCAGGTCAAGGGCAGGGCCAAGGCCGGCCCCTGTCCCTGCAGCCGCCGCGTGAGCTCAGCCACGAACGCGCTGGAAACGGGCGGCTCGGAACGGGCCAAGTCGGCGATTTCGAGCACCAAATTTTTAGGGTCCTTTTCCGCAATCGCGATCATGCTCTCGGCCCAGGTTTCGGCCAGCTTGCGGTCGATTTTTCCCGCCATGATGCGCGCGGCCACGCGCCGCAGGTTTTCGATCAAAGCCAAGCGGAGCATGATGGGCACGGCCCAGAGTTCGCCCAATTTCAGCGTGGCGCGGGTTTGATAAGCTTCGATAAAAGCACTTAGGCTGCCCGCATCCACGCGGCCGTCGCCGTGCGCAATGACCTCCAAGGCCATGTCATAAACCCGGGGGAACCCGGCGGTTTTTCCCGTGGCCAGCGTGGGCAGTTCGCGGCTGTAGGTTTTGGGCAAATGTTTGCGGTTGAGGCGGATCTGTTCTTCAATCAGGTGGAAATTATCCAGGAACCATTCGTCGGCCGGCAGCAGGGGGAGTTTCTTGGCCGCTTCGGCACGCAGGAGCTGATAAGCGTCGAGCAGGATTTTTTCGTTTTCATTCAGGCGCGGCAGCAGCCGGTCAGGGCCGCGCACGGTCTCGAGCACCTGCCGTCCGCCGAGGCTTTTGGCAAACTCCGCCATCTGCTCCACACTGAACAATTCCGCCCGCAGCGGCTGCTCCTGTGCCAATTGGCGCAGCGTTGTTTGCGGGTCGGGGCGAATCTTGAGCCGGATCAAGTGCCTGATGATTTCCTTGGCAGTTTCATCCATCGCAGCGCTCATTTCTTTCCCAATGATGCAAACACAATTTTTCATCCTTTAAAGGCAAACCGTTATCCGCAGATTACGCAGATGATGTCTTAAAGCGTTCAAAAAGTTTTCTGCCCAAAAGGTCTTAAATCTGTGTTCATCCGCGTCATCTGCGGATCGCCCTGCTTTTGATTGGACAAGTATAAGCGGTCTGTTTCGATCATAAAATTTCCCGCAGCTTGGCCGAGAGGGTGGCGGCGTTGAAAGGTTTTTGCAGAAAACCGTTGCCGCCGCGCGCCAGGATTTCCTGCGCCTGGTGATCGAGGCTGAAGCCGCTGGCCAAAAGCACTTTTAGGCCGGGCACAATCGCCTGCAGGGCGTCATAAGTTTGGCGGCCGTTGAAACCGGGCATGTTCAGATCCAGGATTACCAGAGAAACTTGCTTGCCCCGCTGGCGTACGATCTCCAGCGCCTGTTCACCGCCCGGCGCGGTCAGCACCGAGTAGCCCATTTTTTGGAGCAGGCGAGCGAAGACCGAGACGATGGAGGTTTCGTCGTCAACCACCAGAATGGTACCCGTGCCGCGTTGAATGGCCGCCGGAGTTTTTTCCTCAGCCACCGGCTGATCGGTGGCCGGCAAGAAAAGCGTGAAGGTCGTGCCTTGGCCTGGTTTGCTTTCGACCCCGATGGCGCCTCCGTGGCTTTTGACAATGCCGTACACCGAGGCCAACCCGAGCCCAGTGCCTTGTCCCGGGCCCTTGGTCGTGAAAAAAGGTTCGAAAATCCGCGCTTGCGTCGCCGCGTCCATGCCGCTGCCCGTGTCCGCCACCATGAGCTTGACGAAACCGGCCGCAACCGGCGGTGTGTCCTGGGCGCCGGGGAGCGCGTCTTCGGCGCGTATCAGCAACCGCCCGCCCTCAGGCATGGCCTGCCCCGCGTTGACCAGCAGGTTGAGCAACACTTGGGTGAGTTGGGTCTGATCCATCAGCACTGCGTGCAAATTTGGTGCGAGTTCCAGCGCGATAACGAGGTGTTTATGTACGCGCCCGAAGACCGTACTGGTCTGCTGAATTTCCCGCGCCAGGTTCAGAGGGCGGACATGGTACTTGCCTTGCCGGGCAAAGCCCAGGAGTTGTTTGGTGAGGTCGGCGCCGCGTTCCACCAAGGACTGCATTTCCAAAATAGCCGCGTGGGGCTTGCCGGTTTCGCCGAGTTCCAGGTCCAGCAGGGAGAGTCCGCCTAAAATACCGGCCAAGAGGTTGTTGAAGTCGTGGGCGATCCCGCCGGCGAGTGTGCCGATGGCCTCCAGCTTCTGGGCTTGGGCCAGTTGCAACTGCAGTCGGGTGCGTTCCTGTTCGGTCCGCTTGCACTCGGTGATGTCCGTGGCCACAATGCGGCATTCCAGGCCGGTGGCCACACCTACGCCTGTCAACTCGAGCATGAGCGGCCAGGTGTCTTCCGATATCAACTCGACCTCGCAGGTTTGCTTAGCTGTGGTCGTGAAGAGGTCCCTAAGAAAAGCGTCAAAAACCGGGAGGTAGGCGGCGGCAATCCGGAGAGCCAGGCGGTCGTCTC
>JAAXVQ010000412.1 GCA_013335425.1 Candidatus Firestoneibacteriota bacterium
GGCCTGCACCCGAGGGGTGACGTCCGCATGCGTCTGGCGCGTATGTTCCAGGTAATAATACCCGACGTTCTCGCCGACGGTCAAAGAATCAAACAGCGCCCCCTCCTGAAAAACGATCCCCATGCGCTTGCGGATCTCCACCAACTCCGCATACGGCAACTGCGAGAGCTCGCGTCCGAAAAGGAGAACCTCGCCTTGCTCGGGTTGGATCAGTCCGAGGATAATACGCAGGATCGTGCTCTTGCCCGATCCCGAAGCCCCCAGGATGGCCAGCGTCTCCTGTTCCTTGACCGCGAGGCTGACGTCCTTTAAAATTTGGCGTCCGCCCACGGCATAATTCACGTTGCGCAGTTCGATCATGTCACACTCCGAAGATTTTCAACACGATGAAGCCCACGATGTAATTGGCCAAAAACACCAGCACCGAGCTGTTGACCACGGCCCGGGCCGACGCTTCACCCACCCCGCGCACGCCCTGCGCGGCCCGCATGCCTAAAAAACAGGAGACCGTGGCAATGATGTATCCGAAGACAAAGGGCTTGAGCAGGCCTCCGACCAAATGGCGGGGCACAAACGCCTTGCGGGCTTCAAACCAAAACGTGCCGGGAGAGACCGAAGAAACCAAAAAACCGCCCAGCAGCGTGATCAAATTCACCACCATGGTCAAAGCCGGCACCATGATCAGCAACGCCAGCAGGCGCGGGGCCACCAGTTTTTGCATGGGGTCCTGCCCCAAACCTTCGATGGAATCGATCTGCTGGGTGACGCGCATGGACCCCAGTTCCGAAGCAATGCGCGCCCCGACCCGGCCGGCCAACATCAGCGCCGTGAAGACCGGCGCCAGTTCGCGCACCGTGGCCACGGCGAGCATGCGCCCGATGTAAACCTTGGCCCCGTAGATATCCATCTCCGCTTCCAGGATAAGTGTAATGGCCATGCCCACGAAAAGGCCGGTGGCAATGAGAATCACCAACGATTGGACGCCCAACGAATCCAACTGATCGATAATATCGCGGTATTTGGGCGGCTGTTGAAACAACGTTTGGAGCGCCCTGGCGGAAAACATCCCATAGTCGCCGATTTTTTCCAAGGATTTACGCACATCGCCCCACAAAGTGGAAAACACGGGTAAAGGCTCCCTTATTTTTTTCAGTTGGAAATTTTTTCGTGCCAGCGCTGAAACTCTTCCTCAAAATTCGGTGTGAAAATTCCCTGCCCAAGCCCGCAGCGGATTTCGTCCAAGGTCCACCAGCGCCCTTCTTCGATCTCTCCGGGGTCGGGAAAGACCTCTCCCTCCCAGACCAGGGAAAAGGTGTCCACCAGTTCGGTTTCCACCGGGCTTTGCATTTCATATTGATAAAGCCAAGCCAACGGTTCCGCGGCGGCAATGCCCAGCTCTTCCCCCAACTCCCGGCAGGCGCCGGCTTCGGGGGCTTCTCCGGGCAGCAGGTGACCTCCGACCGAGGTATCCCATTTTCCGGGTTGAATGTCCTTGGCTGCGGACCTCTTCTGAAGATAAAGTCGGCCGAGTGCGTCCCAAACTAAAACGTGGGCTACGCGATGGCGCAAGACACGGTTGGAATGGCACTCCCGGCGGGTGGCCAGGCGGAGCGCGCGCCCCTGCTCATCCACCACCTCGAACCATTCTTCGGGATTTTTCATGGCCTTTATCATATCAGATCGCCCTGTAAAAAACCAGCGTGGGCCGTAAGCGGGCGAAAGGGCGGGACTTTAGGAAAGCACGACAACCCGCCAAAGACGGGCTGCCCCGAAAAATATGCTTTTTCCCCTTCATATTGAACTCATGCCTCCGAAACTATAGCTGACGAACCCCAAAGGGCAGGAGACCGCACTATGACCGCCACAGATCCCAAAACAACAGAAACCCATCGAGCCGTCATCCAAAATGTCGCCATTGCCGTTTTTCTGGGAGCACTGGTTTTACTGTATGCCTTTTTCCTTACGTTCTTTCCCGGATTTTCCACCGGGGTAATCCATTCGGATTTTTTGTTGTCTTTGAGTTTGGCCGGAGCCCTGGTGCTGCTTATTAAAAGCATTCATCCGGACCGTGCCAAGCAGGTGTTCTTTCCCCCGGCCGTGAGCGTCCTGCTTTTATTGAATGCCGCGTTCTTTCCCCTGCAGGCCGGGTTGATTGCGCTGCCTCCCGCGGCTTTCTCGGGTCCCGCTCCCTTGTCGGGCTGGGTTTTAAGCGACCTGCTGACCGCGGGGTTTGTCGTCGGCTTGCTGGCCCGGCATTACTTTAGACCAACACCGGCAGGCAAAGTTTCCTGGCTTTTATGGGGCGGAGAACTGGCTCTGTTTTTCCTAACCGCCTGGTTTGGGCCGCAGCTGGCGTTTCCCGGGCTCGCAACTTTTATAAACTCGTGGTGGGGATCTGCCTCCTATTACGGTTTGCCGGCCGCGCTTTGGACCTTGGTCGCGGGCCTCGCCTTGGCTGCCTGGCG
>JAAXVQ010000413.1 GCA_013335425.1 Candidatus Firestoneibacteriota bacterium
ATGAACACCTCGCGTATTGAGGTGCACATTCTAACATTACCCGGGAGGAACCGGAGTATTTTTGCGCGGCGACTCGGCCGGCGGCTTAAACCAGCATGTCGAGAATGCCTTGGGCGATTTGCTTTTCTTGGGTCAGGGCCGTTTTAACCACGCCCAGGGTTACTGCGGTTTTAACTTCCCCGGCGGCAGCCGCCGTGGATGTTGGGGCGCCCGCACCTGCTTGCGCCAAAGCATACGCCGCATCCGCCTGCTGGGAAATCCCGGAAACATTCATGCTGCGCCTCCAGATAACCTAATGCCGCACACTCGAGTTTTCGTATCATTTCAAAGAAAACTTAAAACCTTAAAAACATTTTCGGAGAGGCTGCACAGGTTAGCGAAACACGTCTTCCACCAAAGCACCGACCTTGCGTGCAATGGCCAGGCTGGCGGTCAATCCCGGGGACTCTATGCCGACGAGGTTGATCAACCCCGGAAATCCCCGGTCGATTTCGTGGCGGATCACAAAATCCCGGAAACCGTCCTGCGGGCCCTGCAATTTGGGTCGGATGCCGGAAGTGTCGGGTGTCAAATCCTCAGGTTGAAGCATGGGCAAATAGCGCCGGATCGCACGCGCAAAGAGATCCCGTTTTCCCGCGTCCACCGCATACTCCAAATTGTCCACATAAGCGACATCGGGGCCAAACCGCGCCTGCCCGGCCAAGTCCAGCGTAAGATGAATGCCCAAACCATGCGCCTGGCCCGACACCACGGGGTATACCAAATGCCGGACCGGCAAAGGGCAAACGACGCGGAAGTAGTCTCCCTTGCACCAGTGCAGCCGGTACGCGGGGTCAACCAAGCCGGGCCAAGCCGCCACTTGGTCCGAAGAGAGTCCCGCGCAATTGACCACCGCTTGCGTATCAAAGGTAAAATTTTCCCGCCGGATGGTGACCCGGTAACGGTTGCCGTTTTTCTCAACACCCGTGACCTCGGCGCCGTGGGTGAGCAGGGCGCCGTTGGCCTGGGCCTCGGCCGCCAAGGTCTCCATAAATTCATGCGCGCTGATAATGCCGGTATGCGGAGAAAACAAACCCGCCACGGCCGACACCTGCGGTTCCAACGCGCGGACCTCGTTTTGGTCGAGCATTTTCAAGCCCTGGACGCCGTTGGCTTCCCCGGTTCGCCGCAACGTTTCCAGGCCCGCCAGTTCGTCCGGGTCCACGGCCACGATGACTTTCCCCAAAGCCTGATGGGCAATGCGGTATTGGCGGCAATAGTCATAGAGCAAACCCGCGCCTTCCACGCAAAGCGCGGCCTTTAGGGAACCCGTCGGGTAATAGATGCCCGCGTGAATCACTTCGCTGTTGCGGCTGGAGGTTTCCTGCCCTGAGGTGGAATGCCGTTCCAAAACCGCCACCGACCGGCCCGTAGCGCTCAGTGTGCGCGCCACGGCCAGCCCCACCACGCCCGCACCGATGATGGTGATGTCGATTTGATCCATGCCCAATCCTTTTAAGTTTCATATCCGTACAACGTATAGTCAATTATATACGAAATTTATTCGTGAACAGTAAAATTCAACCACGCCCCGCGCCCAAAATTTCGGCATCCAAACCTTAATCTTCACCCTATTTCCGTCGTAACTCCCTCTAGCCGACCATTGGCTCATTTCATCGGAGGTTTATTCCCATGCCCAAATCCGTGCAAGTGCCCGGACCGTTTGTTCCGCTTTTCGAAGTCGCGGAAAAATACGTCGATGGCCTGTTCAAGGAGTTTAAACACCAGCCTGAAAAAGGGACTCTGCACATCGGCCAGGAGCGCTATATTTTAGTCCGGGGCGAAAGCCTTTTTGTCACGCTTTTTGAGCAACTGGAAAATTCCTTCGGCCCGGAACAAGCCCAGGAATTCATTTACAACATGGCGCGGATCATCGGCAAGTCCGATGCCGAAGCTTTTACCCGCACCCGCAACATCACGGACCCCAACGAGAGGCTCTCCACCGGCCCGGTGCATTTTGCCTACTCCGGCTGGGCTTTCGTGGACATTTTACCATCTTCGCGCCCCAGCCCGGACGCCAATTATTTCCTGCACTACCGCCACCCCAACACCTTCGAATCGGAAATTTATAAACGAAAAAGCAAAACCGCCGAACACCCCATCTGTTTTTTCAGCGCCGGGTATTCGGCCGGTTGGTGTTCCGTGGCCTACGGGTTGGAAGTCCATGCCCGGGAAATCCGCTGCACGGCCAAAGGGGACGCGGTTTGCGAATTCATTATGGCGCCCTTTGACAAGCTGGACGAATACGAAATCCAATATAAAAGTTAATTCTTGAGGCGAGGTATCCACCATGGGAGAACCGATCACCAGCCCGTTGGCCCAACAGATTATCACGGTTATGAAAGTGCATTGCTCCATGCCCGGGCCGATTCTGGAAACGCAATGCAAGCGTTTGAACAAGACACCAAACAGCTTGACCACGGG
>JAAXVQ010000414.1 GCA_013335425.1 Candidatus Firestoneibacteriota bacterium
AGGCTTTCCAGACAGCACGGGCAGTTTGCCGTAACCCTGCGTAGCGGCGAGCAGGGTGTGTATTGCGTTTCATGGGTGATTAGCTCAGTTGGTAGAGCAGCTGACTCTTAATCAGCTTGTCACAGGGTCGATCCCTGTATCACCCACCAACCATTCCCCCGGTGAAAAGCGCATGGTTCATGCTGCATTCGCCGGGGGTTTTTGACATAATTGGGGTAATTAATTTATCTAAAGGAGGATATGGCTGCACGCGAGGGTGGTGGAACTGGCAGACACGCTAGACTTAGGATCTAGTGCTTCACGGCATGCGGGTTCAACTCCCGCCCCTCGCACCAGCTTAAGCATGCATGCTTAAAATCGACTTGCAGGAAAAAGGTGAGACCACGCGCGTACTTCAGGTGGAAATTCCGCTGGAGGCCGTGGAAAAGGAATTTTCGCGGGTGGAGCAAAACGTGCAGCGCGGAACCACATTGCCGGGTTTCCGCAAAGGGCGCGTGCCCATGGACGTAATCAAGAAAAAGTATCAGCATGCGATCCGCGAAGAAGTCATGGAACGCCTGCTCTCGGACTCCTACCGCCGGGCGTTGGAGGAAACCAACAGCGTTCCGATCTTGCAGCCGCGTTTTGAAAACATCATGCTGGACCCGGGGCAGCCGCTGACTTATCAGCTTACGTTGGAAGTTCTTCCCAAAGTGAAATTGGGCAACTACCAAAGCCTCAAACTGACCCGCAAAAAAACCAAGGTTACCGATGAACAGGTTGCCGCCATTTTGGAAAGACTTCGGGCGCAAAATGCCATCCTGACCCCTGTGGAAGGGCGTCCTTCTCAGGCCGGGGATGCGGTCACTATTGATTTTGCCGGCACCCTGGAAGGGAAACCGGTTCCCAATACGCAAGCGCAGGATTATGCGGTGGAGATCGGGTCGGGTCAGACGATCCCCGAGTTTGATCAAAACCTCGGCGGTCTGAACCTTAATGAATCCAAAACGTTTCCGGCGAAATTCCCAGAAGACTACCACGCGACCGAGATCGCGGGCAAAACGGTCGAGTTCACGGTAACGCTCAAGTCCATCAAGGAAAAGAAATTGGCAGACCTAAACGACGATTTTGCCAAGGACATGGGGCCGTTTGCGGGCTTGGATGAACTCAAAGACCGCATCCGCAAGGATCTGGAAACGCAACAGGATCAGGAAAACCGTGAGCACCTTAAAGAACAAATCATGGACCAGTTGGGAAAAATGGTGAATGCCAAGATTCCGGAAGTGTTGGTGGAACGTTCCTTGGACAAATTGATCCGCGACCGGGAAAACCGCCTTAAGGAACAGGGAAGCACCTGGGAAAAAAGCGGCACCACCCCCGAAGCCGTGCGCGAACAAAACCACGGGCAGGTGGAATTTCAACTGCGTGCCAATTTGGCGTTGCGCGAAATCGGATTGCTTGAAAAAATCGAGATTTCTGCCGATGATGTTAATGCCGAGGTCGAGCGCCTGGCCCGGATTTCCCGGCAGCCGGTGGGAACGTTGAAGGACTATCTGAAACAGTCCGATCGTTGGGAAGATCTGCGCGACCGGTTGCGGGACGACAAAACCTTGGACTGGCTGATCGGCAAAGCCAAAATCCAAGAAACCACATAGAAGGAGCTCATTGACCATGTCTCTCATACCCATGGTGGTGGAACAGACTCAGCGCGGGGAACGCGCCTATGATATTTACTCCCGGCTGCTGAAGGAACGGATTATTTTCCTGGGCACGCCGATCAACGATGATGTCAGCAACCTGATTGTTGCGCAGTTGCTCTTTTTGGAAGGCGAAGAACAGAAGGAAATTTCCATGTACATCAACAGCCCGGGGGGCGTGGTTTCTTCAGGTTTGGCCATTTACGACACCATGCAGTTCATCAAATCGCCGGTCTCGACTTTGTGCGTTGGCATGGCCGCTTCCATGGCTTCGGTGTTGCTGGCCGCCGGCACGCCCGGCAAACGTTTTGCTTTGCCCAACGCCCGCGTCATGATGCACCAAGGTTCGGCCGGCTTCTCGGGGGCCATGCCCGATATCGATATTCAGGCTAAAGAAATCATGCGGGTGCGTGAAATCATGAATCAAATCCTGGCCAAACACACCCATCAGCCCGTTGAGCGCATCATCAAGGATACGGATCGCGATTTTTATCTTTCGGCCGAGGAAGCCAAGACCTACGGCGTCATTGATGAAGTAATGACGAATAAGTCTTAATCGGCACGGAGGTTTTCCACGGCGTTCAATGCAGTTGTTTTGTTTTAAAAGTTTTTTTAAAGGAACTCTAATTTGCGTAAAATCCCGGGATTTTTCAGGCAGGGGATTTAAGGAGCGGCCGTGGTCCGTAATGCTTCGAAATCGGTTCAATGTTCTTTCTGCGGCAAGGATGCCCAAGCTGTTCGGCGCCTGATTCAAGGACAGAACGGGTATATCTGCGACGAATGCG
>JAAXVQ010000064.1 GCA_013335425.1 Candidatus Firestoneibacteriota bacterium
CTTAACACAAAAATTGCAAAAGGTGCCAGGCACGGAAAAAAGCCAAATTTATTGCCTTATTATCCGTGAACGAAAAACGTGCTTGGCACTTGAAAATCTGGCACTTGAAAATCACAATTTTTAAATCGGTTTCACAAATAAATATAAAAATATAAAAGTTTGTATACAAGGCTTGACAAGATGTATACAAAAGCATATAGTTTGTATACATTTTATTGAGGGATGTATACAAACCCATGAAACCCTTTGAAATTGGCACTTTACGGGCACAACCAAGCGGGTATAACGCTTTTATTCCTCATCCTTTTCCTCCAGCCGGCGGATTTGACTTTGAACCCGGACTATTAAAGAAAAACAATGAAGCTTCCCGCCTTCTGGGGAAACTGGATGGGATTGCCAAGCGTTTGCCGGATGCTGATTTTTTCCTGCTCATGTACTTGCGAAAAGATGCTGCTTCTTCCAGCCAAATTGAAGGAACCATGGCAACCATGGTGGATGCCATTGAAGCGGAAGTGAAAATTAAAGAGAGCATTCCCAAAGATGTTGATGATATTTTGCATTATATCAAAGCATTGAATTATGGAATAAAGCGCGTTATGGAAGATAATTTCCCCATGTCGCTTCGGTTTGTGCGGGAGTTGCATCGGGAACTCATGGACAAAGCCAGGTCGACGCATTTTTCAGATCCGGGAGAATTTCGTAAAAGCCAAAATTGGATCGGGGGAACTCGCCCGGACAATGCGGGTTTTGTTCCTCCACCGGTGCCGGAAATGAACGCGGCTTTACAAGATTTGGAGAAATTCATCCATGTGGAGGACATGGTGCCGGTGGTGATTAAGGCCGGACTGGTTCACGCTCAATTTGAGACGATCCATCCTTTTTTAGACGGCAACGGCCGGACCGGGCGAATGCTGATTACTTTCTTTTTATGGAAGGAAAATTTCTTAGAGAAGCCGGTTTTGTTTTTATCGGCATTTTTTAAAAAGCACCAACAGCTTTATTATGAGAAATTATCCGGCTATCACGCGGGTAAAGTGGGGGAATGGACGAATTTTTTTCTGGACGGGGTTATTGAAATTGCCCATGAAGCCATTCATGTGGCGGACCAGGTAACAGCGTTGCGTGAAAAAGACATGATGAAAATCCAGCAACTTGGCAAGCGCGCAGCGGAAAGCGCAACGAAGGTTTTGTTGAATTTATACGGGCAGCCGATCGTAAATACAGCGTTGGTTCAACAATGGTCGGGCTTTACACGCGCGGGCGCAATGAGGGTGATTGACCGGTTCATTCAAATGGGCATCCTGACTAAAAAAGATAGGGATGAAAAATACGGTCAGTCTTATATGTATAAAAAGTATCTCGATATTTTCATTAACAGCGGTGAAGCAAAACGATGAGTTTTTGACGGCTGAAACCGACTCACCAAAGTGCTTTGGGGGACGGTCCCCCATTTTACGCAGGCGCAACGAACAATAAAAACTTTGGTGGATTAATTCTTGCGCAAAAGGTGCCCGCAAAAGGTGCCAGGCACGGAAAAAAGCTTTATTTGTAGCCTTATTATTCGAATGTGGTAGATTTCCTCGAAATGATAAATATAAAAACCACCTTGATTTATATTTACAATAATATACAATAGTGTATATTATTGTTTATGAAATTCGATGACCTTTTAACCCAACTTTCCAGCGTTCCCTACTTTGACATGCCCACGGTTCGGCGGCTTTCGGGGCAGGCGCCTAACCAGGTGCGCACGCAGGTGCATCGTTGGCTGAAGACCGGCAAGCTTTTAGCCTTGCGCCGGCAAATGTACACCTTGGCTGACGCCTACCGTAAAGTCCCTATCTCAACCGCTTGCCTGGCCAATGACCTCTACCAACCTTCCTATTTAAGCGGCTTGTGGGCTTTGGGTTTTTATGGTTTGATCCCCGAAAAAGTGGTGGTCTATACCAGCGTTACGCCGCGTGTGCCGCGCCGTTTTGACAACGTGTTCGGAGCCTTTCAGTACTTCCATGTGAAGCAGACGTATTTTTTCGGGTTTTCTTCGGTGGTCTTGGACAAACAAAACGTGCGCTTGGCGGAACCGGAAAAGGCGCTTTTGGATTTATGGTACTTGACGGACGGGGAATGGTCTTTGGAAAAGCTGCGCGGTATGCGGTTTCAGCAGTTTGCGTTGGTGGATGTGCGCAAGCTGGCTGCGTATGCGGAAAAGTTTGGCTCGCCCCGGTTGCAACGGGCAGTGAAAAACTGGCGGGTGTTGGCGGCGGATCAGGAGGAGGAGCGCGCATGAAATCTGAAGCTTTGCTGTTGGTGGAAAACGTCCGCGATCCGGCGCTCAAGCTGAACCTGCTGCGGGAATATTTGCAGGCGTTTATCCTACGCTCTTTGCATGAGAGCAATGCGTTTGATTGCCTGTCTTTTGTCGGCGGCACGGCTTTGCGCTTTTTGCACGGGCTCCCCAGGTTTTCGGAGGATCTGGATTTTTCCCTGGAACAGCAGCAGGGTTATAAAATCGGCTTGTGGCTGGAGAAAGTCAAACGGGACTTGTCTTTTGCCGGGTTTCAGGTCGAGGTTCCGCCTGTGAACGACCGCAAGACCGTGCAGGTGGCTTGGGTACGGACTGCGGAGCTGCTGCAGGAGGCGGGACTTGCGGCTTTGCCGCAGCAGAAGCTTTCCATTAAACTGGAAATCGATACCCGGCCGCCGGTGGGTGCGGCTTTGGAAACTACGTTGGTCAACCGGCAATTTTTAGCGGCGCCTCCAGGCAGTGTTTCAGTGAACCGCGGTCTTATGTTCGCTTTGCGGCATCATGACCTGCCCTCGCTGCTGGCAGGAAAAATTCACGCCATGAGCACCCGCGAATATCTCAAAGGGCGGGATTGGTATGACTTGGTTTGGTTTCGGACTTTGCAGACGCCGCGTCTGGAACCGAACTATGTGCTTTTGAAAAACGCCTTGCAGCAAACCGGCGCGAATTGGTCGGCGGAACACTGGAAAGAACAGGTCCGGGAAAAATTGGACGCGCTGGACCTAAAGGCCCTGCGGTCGGATGTGGCGCCGTTTTTAGAACGACAAGCGGACGCAGAGCTTCTGACGAAGGAGAGCATTCAAAAGTTCTTATAGGTAATTTTAAAGTCGAGAGCGGTGCCAGGCGCGGAAAAACGGCACAAAAAATAGACGTTAAGAATTTCTCCGATTTTTCGCAACGATTTTCTCACCCTTGGGTCCAATCTTCCAATAACTAAGTTGGTTTTAGGGAGGATGCCCATGACTGATAGTCCCAACCTCATTTAGCCCCATGGCGGGTACCGGCGGTTAAAATTATTTCAGATGTCTGAAATTGTCTATGATGCCACGGTTGCGTTTTGCGTGAGAAAAATGCCTGGCACCGTTTCCCACAGTCGAAGAGTTGTACGTTTCGACAGGCGCAACGTCCGATTATTATAGCTTTTGGTTGATTTTCATTTTAATTTTAGAACCCGAACCCGCTATAGTCTTTTAAGCCTTTATCCCTTCTGCTTTCCGCGAGGACTTCAAAATTACCCGGACAAGGCCACAAGGAAACGCACATCAGCCATGGAAAAACTTTTAAGATTTCATAAGCCTTATACGCTCCAGATCCTTCTGATCTTGGGACTGCTTTTTGGGTCGGCGCTGGCGGACCTTTTTTTGCCTACGCTCATGGCGGATATCGTCAATTTCGGGGTGGTGAAGGCCAATGTGCCCACCATATTCCGCACGGGCGGAAAGCTTTTCCTTCAATGAGTTTAATAAAATTGGAAGGGCCTCGCTGATATCAGCAATAAATCTTGTCCTGGGAGATGAAATCCATTACCATGTAACGCGTGCGGAAAAGGAGCACGGTTTTTAATCCGAGTTTCCAGGAGGAAAAGATTATGGCGCCAAGCGAAATTCCATTGTATGCAGGAGTTCCCAAAATAGCCCGATATATTACGTTGGGCGTAGTGACGCTTATATTTTTATGGGGCTTGTTTTTTACAGTTAAGCCGGGAGAGGTCGCCGTACTCGTCCGCTTAGGGAAGCTTCAGGGGTCTTACCCGGAAGGGTTTTATTTGAAAATCCCCCTGATAGACACGGTCGAAAAGTTCACCATTAAGATTCAGCGGGCTGATATTGAGACTGAGGCCTTCAGCCGCGACCTGCAGACCATCAAGGTGAAGATTGTCGTGAATCACCGTGTGGAGCAAGGGACGATCACCAGCATTTTTAGAAATCTTGGCGTCGGGTATGTTCAGAGCGTCATCGAACCCATTTCCCAGGAAGTGTTGAAGTCAATCCTGGCGAAGTATTCGGCCGAAAATATTATTTCCAGCCGGATCGAGGTGGCGGCCGAGCTCTCTGCAACCGTGAAACGGCGTTTGGCGGAAAAGCAGATTATTGTGACCGATCTTTCCATTACGGATTTTGATTTCAGCGAGGCGTTTATCAAGTCGGTTGAGGATAAACAGATTGCCGAGCAAAACGCCAAGAAAGCTGAAAAAGACGTGGAACGCGTCAAACGCGAGGCCGAGCAACAAGTGGCCCGCGCACGGGGCGAAGCCGAAGGGCTCCGCCTTCAACGGGAAGCCGTGACTCCCATGCTGATTAGTCTGCGGCGCGTCGAAGCGCAAATAAAAGCCATCGACAAATGGGACGGCAAGCTGCCCACGTTTGTCGGCAGTGAAGCCATGCCTTTCATTGAAATAAAAAAGGACGGCAACTAAAGGCGAAAAAACGCTTTATAGGTGGGAAGCGCCTGGTTGAAAAAGAATCCCTGCGGCATCCTGGAAAATCTAGGGGGATTCCTATGCTGCCAGTAAAACATCCCTTCCCTTACGAGGAAATCACCTTTCGTTTGGCGGGTAATTGCGTGCAATAAAACGTTTTTTAAGCTGATTCCCGGCGGGCGTGTTTCGCGCATATTCCGCTAGACAAGCCAAAGGCCCTTGTGCTAAAGTCTGACCCTCATCGCGGGGTGGAGCAATGGTAGCTCGTTGGGCTCATAACCCAAAGGTTGCTGGTTCAAATCCAGCCCCCGCAACCAAGTCTATTTTTTCCCGGCACGCAAAAACGCGCCGGGATTTTTTTTGGGTTATTTCTCCTCGGGTTTGACTTCGGGGACCAGCACCTTGAGTTCTTCGGGAATATCCCCGCGCCGGGCGAAATTGAGCAAGTAGCGCAGCAGGGTTTCGCTGACGGTCTGCCCCTTGGGCACCAGCAGGACCCCTTTGTTGGTTTTCACCGCCTCATCCAAAATCATGCCCACCTGCATGCTCCAAACCTCCACGGTCCGGGTCAAGAGCGCTACTTCCTGCTTTTCGAGCCCTTCCTTCAGGCAGGCCACCAGGCGCGCGTCAAATTGCGCCGGCGTATGCTGCAGTTCGTCCAGGGCTTGCGGGGCGGTTAAGCCTTGAGTCAGCAGGCGGTCATACTGCAGCGTCAGCCCCAAAATTTGCGCACCCAAGACCGCCGGCTCCTGCTTGGCCAAATCCACGCTGCCCAAGGACGAATCCCAAGACGTTTGTTGGTTGCCGATCATTTGCGCCACGATTTCAAGACGGGGAATGTTGGCCAGCAGGTCCCGACCCACGGCCGGAAAACTGTCGAGCATTTGGGTTTCGTCGGGGCTTAAGGCCTGGTTGGTAAAATGTTTTTGCAGCACGTCCGGGGGCACGGTCACGCACCCGATTTGCGAGAGTAGGGCCGCCATTTCGAAAAACCAGCTTTGTTCCAAGTTCAAGGCCAGCAGCATGTGATGCACATAACGCTTCAATCGTGTTCCCCGGGAAAAGGCCACGGGGTTGACCAAGGAAAGCACGTCGGAGAGCACCTTGACCGTGCCGTTGAGGGTTTTTTCCAGCAACTCCCTCTCCGCGTGCACCAACCGGTATTGCTGCAGCCCGGCATCCAGGGTTTGGGCCAAGGTTTCGTTGCTGCAGGGTTTGGTTAAAAACCGGAAAATGTTTCCCCGGTTGACGGCCTCGATGGCGTCTTTCATGTCGGCCTGCCCCGTGAGCATGATCCGGATGCAGTCCGGGGCGAGCTCCCGGACCTTGGCCAAAAACTGCGCGCCGTTCATCACCGGCATGCGCATGTCCGAGACCACCACGGCATAGGGCCCGTGCTTGTCGAACATGGCCAGGCCCGCCTCGCCGCTGGCGGCGATGTCGACGTCAAACTGTTTGCGTTGGGTGCGCTGCAGGGCGGCCAGCAGGTTGGCGTCGTCGTCGACAAACAGCATTTTTTCCGTTTCACTCATGATCGGCACCTTCCGGTTGATGAAATTCCGGGAGCCCGGATTTTTGGGTCTCGGCCTGGCAGGCCGTGCGCCAGCCGGGGAGCTTGTCCAGCAAAGCGCACGACTGCAAATAGAGCGTATCCACCGTAGAAACATAGTTTTCCTCACCCCCATGCTTCAATTCCAAGTCCAGGGCGTCGGCCACATGCACGGCGGCCAGGGGAGAAAATTCCAGGTTGAAGCATTCGCGCGGGGTGTGGTGCAAAGCCACGGCTTCGATGATCGGGTGCGGCAGGCCCCAGAGCCCCAGCAGATAGGCCCCGACCTCCGCGTGCGTGGCCCCGAAGATTTCCTCTTCGGCGAGTTCCAGCGAGGATTTTTGCTGCTGCGCCCAGGCGAGCATGCGGGCGTAGTCCGCGGTCATGTTGCCGGCCAAAATCAGACGCCCGGTGTCGTGCAGCAGACCGGCGGAGAAACAATCGTCCACCATGGTTGGGGCCGCACCCACGTCCGCGGCGATAAGTTTGGCAAAATTGGCCACCTTGAGGCTGTGGTCCCATAAACTTTCCAGGGAAAAGCCGGGCAACTGCGATGCTTGAAATTCCGAAAACACGTGAATGGAAAGCACCAGGGCCTTGACCTTTTCCAATCCCAAAATGGTCACGGCGCGGGAAGGGTGGGTAATGCGCGTGGGAAAACCGAAAAACGCCGAGTTGACCAGTTGCAGGATCTTGGCCGACATGGCCGGGTCTTTGGCGATGATGCGTCCCACGCGTTCGATGGAGGCGTCCGGCGATTGCAGCTCCTTCATCACTTCCAGATACAGCGAGGGCAGGCTGGGAAGGTTGTGGATTTTGGAAAGCAGCTGGCGCAAGGTGTCCTGGGATAAAATATCCCGGATGGCGCAGGCGCGCCCCACCGTGGACTTGAGCATTTCCGCGGAACAGGGTTTGGACAAATATTGGTGGGTGGGGCCCACGGAGCGCAAAATGCTTTCCTGGTCCGACTGCCCGGACAAAATAATGCGGATGGTCTGGGGGTAGCGCTGCCGCACTTCGGCGAGCAGTTGCGCCCCGTCCATGCCGGGCATGCGCATGTCCGAGACAATGACGTCGAAGGAGGCGGCGGCCATGCGCGCCAAAGCCGCGGGTCCGCTGTCGGCGGTTTCAATGTCCCATTCGTCCCGCAACGTGCGCAGCATGCGCTGCAGCGCCTGCAGCACGTTGGCCTCGTCGTCGACAAAAAGAATCCGTTTCTTGTCGACGCGGTTTTCCTCGCCTGCGCCCTGGGCGGTCATAATCCGCGTTGACCCGGGAGCAGTGCCGCGGATTTCTCCGCCCCTGTTTCCAGCATGGGCAGACGGATGCTAAAGGTCGTGCCTTTCCCGAGCTCGGTTTCCACGTCGATGGCCCCTTTCAATTTTTCCACGATCACGTTATGGCAGATGGCCAGCCCCTGCCCTGATCCGCGCCCGACTTTTTTGGTGGTGAAAAAGGGGGAAAACACTTTGGGCAGGACGTCCGGGGCAATACCCATGCCCGTATCGGAAATCCGGATGACGGCCCAACCTTCTTCGCGCCCGGTTTTGACGGTGATGGTGCCCTTGTGGTCGGGTTCCGGGCCCAGGGCGTCGGCAATGGTATGCGCGGCATTGACCAGCATGTTGAGTATGACTTGGTTGAATTCGCCGGGCAGGCAGGGGACGTCGGGGAGGCTATAATCAAAATCAGTTTCCAAATCGGCCACATATTTCCATTCGTTGCGGGAGATGGTGATGGTGCTCTCAATGGCGTGATTGAGGTTGAGCGGGGTAATTTCCGCGGTGTCCGGATGGGCAAATTCCTTCATGGCCCTCACGATCGTGGCCACGCGCTCCACGCCTTCCAGGGCTTGGTCCACGGCTTTGGGAATTTCCGCGGTTAAATAAGCCAAATCCGCGTGCGCCAGCAGGCTCTCGGTTTCCGCGATTTGGCCGGGGGTGACCCGGTCGGCTTTGACGGATTCAATGAGGGCCGGGAAATGTTGAATGACTTTGGAGAGGTCGTCAAAGGACTCGGACAGAAAGCGCAGATTGTCTCCGACATACTGGATGGGGGTGTTGATCTCGTGGGCGATGCCCGAGGCCAATTGCCCGATGGATTCCAATTTCTGCGCCTGGAGCAGTTGGGACTGCAGATGTTTTTGTTGGGTGATGTCTTCCCCCGAAGCCAAAACCGCCTGCAAGGCGCCGTCGCCCTCGGTCAGCAGGGTCCAGTGCCAGGCCAGCAGCCGTTCCTGCCCCGAACGGTTCACGACCGGGTTTTCGAAAAAATAATCCGTGTCTTTTTTTCCGTGGGTCACCAAGTTTTTAAAAAAGCCTTCCACCTCGCCGCGAATGCGGTCGGGCAAAAAATCCGGAAACCAATCCCGCCCGATG
>JAAXVQ010000065.1 GCA_013335425.1 Candidatus Firestoneibacteriota bacterium
CGCCCCTGACGGGACGCTTTTTTTGTTTCTGGTAGCGGAGCAGGGATTCGAACCCCGGACACTACGGGTATGAACCGTATGCTCTGACCAACTGAGCTACTCCGCCATGATTTTTTCGGTTTTAAAAAGCCCACAAAACTTACCATAGGGTCCGGCCAAAGGCAAGAAATTTGTAGCCCATAGCGATTGCCGCCTCTGCGGACCCTGGAACGCGGCTATTTCGAGACGGCCCAAACGTCGGGGCCGACGGAGACCAACGCGGCGGCGGAAAGCCGGGACATGGCCAATAGGTTTTTAAATTCGGCCAGGTCCGGGGTTTTCGGCTTGGCGGCATACACGGCCCGCAAGGCCGGGTTATGCAGGCCCGACCAAAAAGTACTCACCCAGGACGCGTCGCGGCGCACGTTGCCGATGAAATACCGCCCGCCCACTTTCAACACCCGGGCGATCTCGTCGAGCATGGCCAGGGGACGGGGCCACTGGTGTACGCTGCCGTAACTGATGACCGCATCCACGCTGCGGTCGTCCACCGGCAAGCGGTCAACGCGCCCTTCGCGGTAATCGGCCCGCGTAAGCAATTTCAATTTCCGGGCCTCCTGCCGCGCCGCGGCCCGCTCTTCCGGCGCATAGCCCGCCCCGATCAATTCCAGGTCCGGATGCTCGGCCAGATACTGCAAGCCCGGCCAGAACCTGCCGGGCCCGATTTCCAAAAGCGTGCCGAAAGTCACGTGCTGGCTGCGCGCGCTTTGAAAGATGGTGTTCAAGCTGTGGTTGGTTGGCATGCAACAACTCCCTTTCCGGCCGCAGATGCCCGGGCAATGACCGCAGGCTCGCGGATCGGTGAAAACGAATCAGGCCACAGGATTGCTTTGCCGAAATTTGGTGAGAATTTTTTCCGTAAAATCGGTGAGTTCCAGCGGGTCGAAGGGTTTGACCACGTAGCCGTCGGCGCGCAGTTCGAAGCCGCGTTCGATGTCGGCCTGACGCCCCTTGGCGGTGATAAAAATCACGGGAATGTGTTTGGTTTCGGTGGTGCTTTTGATGATGCGGCAGATCTCGTAACCGTCAAAAACCGGCATCATGATGTCCATGAGCACCACGTCGGGCTTTTCTTGGTAAACTTTGGCCAGCGCCTCCTGCCCGTTGCGGGCGCTGATCACCTGATAGCCGCGCAAGGCAAAACTGGACTCCAACAGCTCCACCACATCGGCCTGGTCGTCCACCACCAGCACTTTTTCCCCAGCCATGCGAACTCCCCCATGCCCCGGATACCTAATTGGCATTAAGTATACTCCTGGGGGATTTAAAAATCAATTCATGACGAAGTCTTTCTGCTCGGCTTTCATGGCCGCGCGCACATGGGTCACGGCTTGGCCATGAATCTGACAGACGCGGGACTCGGTCACTTCCAGGATGGTCGCGATTTCCTTCATGGTCAGCTCTTCGTAGTAATAAAGCGTCAGCACCATTTTTTCCTTTTCGGGCAGACGATCGATCAGGTTGCCAAGGATTTCGCGCATTTCCTTAGCCGCCAGCTCCGAAAAGGCCGAAGTGAAATTTTTGGACAAGCCGCCGGTTTCGGCCGAGACCAGTTCCCAGCGCCGTTTCTCCCGGTCTTCCACCAGTTCTTCCAGGGAAACAATGGGCGGGATGTTGATCTCGCTGAGCAGCGTGTGGTATTGCTTGACCGAGACGCCCAGTTGCCGCGCCAAATCCGCGTCGGTAATGGGGCGGTGAAGCTTGTTCTCCAATATCTCGTAGGCGTGTTCCAATTCACGGGTTTTTTGGCGCACCGAGCGCGGCACCCAATCCATGGCGCGCATTTCGTCCAAAACCGCGCCGCGGATGCGGAAGAAGGCGTAGGTGGAAAACTTGCCTCCCATTTCAAAATCGAACTTCTCCATGGCATCGATTAAGCCGATGATGCCCGCCGTGACCAAATCGTCGATGTCGAGCCACGACCGGTTCTGGGGCACGGTCATGCGTTCGATGGTGAAACGCACCAACGGCACGTTGCGTTTCAGCAGCTCCTCGCGTGCGGCCATGTCGCTGTTCTTCTTGAACTGCATCCATAATTCCTTTTCTTCTTCACGCATGAGAACACCCCTTTTTAGATTCCGAGTTCCTTCATTTTGTTGAACAACGTCTTGTAGTTGATCTTCAACAGCCGCGCCGTCTTGACTTTGTTCCAGCGCGTTTCCTGCAAAACCCGGATGATGGTTTCGCGTTCCACCTTCCGCGACACTTCCTGGCAGATTTCCTTCAAAGGGCGCATGGCGGTTTCCGGGGAAGGCGTCAAAGCGACGGCCACGCTTTGAGGACGGGGCTGCCATTCGAGTATCTCGGGCGGCAGATGAAGCGTTTCAATCTTTTCAGCGGCAAGCACCACCGCCCGTTTGACCGCATGCATGAGCTCGCGGACATTGCCGGGCCAGGCGTATTGCCGGAAAATCTCCATGACTTCGGGGGAGAACCCTTCAACCGTTTTGGAGAACTGGCGGTTATAACGCGCCAGGAAGTGCTGGGCGAGCACGGGAATGTCCTCCACGCGTTCCTTCAAAGACGGCAAGGCCACCGTGAACTCGTTTAGCCGGTGGTAAAGGTCTTCCCGGAACGTGCCGTCCCGCAGCGCCTTGTCCAACACCGTGTTCGTGGCCGTGATGATGCGCACGTTGATGTCGATTTCCCCTTTGCCGCCGAGCCGCTGCAACTTCCTTTCCTGCAAAACCCGCAGAAGCTTAACCTGGATGTTCAGGGAAAGATTGCCGATTTCGTCCAAAAAGAGCGTGCCGTTTTGCGCCAACTCGAAGCGTCCCAGCTTGCGTTCTTGTGCGCCGGTAAACGCCCCGCGTTCGTACCCGAAAAGTTCCGACTCCACCAGCGACTCCGGCAGGGCTCCGCAGTCGATCGAAACAAACGGCCCTTGGGAGCGCGCGCTGTGCGCATGAATGTATTGGGCGATCAGCTCTTTGCCCGTGCCGCTGTCGCCTTGAACGAGCGCGGTCACGTCGTAGCGCGCGATCCGCCCCACCATTTCCAAAACTTTGTTCATCGCCGGGCAGGACCAGATCAGATTTTCCGTCTGAGTTTGGGCGATCTGTTCGCGCAGTTGCCCCACTTCATTGATCAGGGCCGTGGTTTGCAGCGCGTTTTTCAAAGTGATGAGCATTTCGTCCACATTGAGGGGTTTGCTGATGTAATCGTAGGCGCCGAGCTTCATGGCGCGCACGGCGGCTCCCACGTTGTCGAAAGCCGAGAGAATCACCACCGGCAATTGGGTGTGCTGAGCCTTGATGCGTTTCAAGGTTTCCAGGCCGTCGATCCCCGGCAGGCGCAGGTCCAAAAGCACCAAATTGGGTTCTCCCCGTTCCACCATGTCCAGCCCCCGTTCGCCGTCAAAGGCGAGATCCACTTCAAAACCCGCTTCCACCAAAACCTTTTTAACGATCCAGCAAATTTCCGGTTCATCATCAACCACGAGGATTTTCTTTGTTGCAGTGGGGTTCATATATGACGGCTCCTTGCCAAGTGCCTCTAGTTATTGCAAGAGCCATACCAACCGAATGCTCGTTTTGAGAATAATGGGAGGAATTTTTGGGTAAAAAAAGCCTTGATTTTAAAAGGTTTTAAAAAGGCACCTAAAAAAACTCCCGCGCCGTAATCAGGCGCGGGAGTTTTTCAGGCATTCTCGGGAAAAAAAACCATGGTTTCGGGCTTCAGATGCCGGTCATTCCGGGAACCATTTATCCACAATCAGCTTACCCGGAACCCGATAAAGCCCCTGTTTGATCTTTTTTTTAATTTCTGAAACCTTATCCTTGCGGAAAGTTTCGGTCTTCCGATATTCCCGCTCCAAAATTTTAAGCAAGCTCTGAATTTCCGTTTCTTCACCCAACGGCTTTAAAATTGGGCTTTTTTCTGACTTTTCAAACCCGGAAAATTCCGGGTTTGATTTTTTGAACGAATCGTCGGTACTCATAAAAGTCCTGGAAAATCCTTTGGGCACAGACTTATTTCTCCACCGACGGTACGAATTCGTTTTGGTTGGGTCCATTAGTGAATGCTCCTTTCCCCGGTCTTATCAGTATCGGAAACTGCATTCGAGGCCTTTAGGGGCTTTTCATTTTTTGTATATGGAAAATAAATGGTGAAAACCGTGCCCCGTTCTTGTTCGGATTTCACTTCAATGGTACCGCGCAACTCATCGATGATCATTTTAACCACAAACAGGCCCAAACCCGATCCTCCGGCCCGCTTGCTGAAAAACGGCTCGAATATATGGCTGAGGTCTTCGACGCGGATGCCCTCCCCGGTGTCCTGGATGCGCACGCTCACCCGCCCGATTTCCGGGTCCCAATAGGTCCGAGTGGTCAATTCCCCGCCGCGGGGCATGCTGTTGATCGCATTGATGTAAAGGTTGAGCAACACCCGTTGCAGGTGTTCGCGGTCCCCGGAAACCTTCGGCATGGGGGAAAAAAGATCCTGCACGTGCGTCACGCGCTGCGCCAGGCATTTTTCCTTGATAAAGCCGTCCACATCCCGAATGCAATCGTTTAAATCCAGTGGCTCGATTTTCAAGTTCAGGGGACGGGCCACCATCAACAATTCCCGTATGGTGGAATCGATCTCAAGGATCTTGCGCAAGATCGTGTCCATGATGCCGCGCCGCTCGTCGTTGGACTCCAGCTTGCTTTGCAAAAACTGCACCGAAGCGCCGATGATCGAGAGCGGATTGCGGATCTCATGCGCCATGGCCGCGGCCAACTGCCCCACGGCCGCAAGCTTCTCGGCCTTGACCAGATCCTGCCGGGTTTGCAGCAATTCGCTGTAGAGGCGCTTGATCCGCAGCATGACCTGCACCTTGGCCAGCAGCTCTTCATGGTCGAAGGGCTTGAGCATGTAATCGTCGGTGCCGCCCTCCAGGCTCTTAATCTTGCCTTCCTTGGAATCCACGCCGGTAACCATGATGATGGGGATATACGGCAGGGCTTTGTTGGCGCGGATGCGCGCGCACATTTCCATGCCGGAAATATCATTCATTTTTTCGTCCAGGATGATCAAGTCCGGCAGGCGCAGCTCAATGGTTTCCAGGGCTTTGGCCCCGTTGGTAATCTTGACGACATCATGCCCGGCCTCGGTCAAGATGGCATGGTATAGCAACAGGATATCCGGGTCGTCGTCCACGCAGTAAATTTTTCCGTATTCCATCGGGTCGTCGTCCTCCTGGTTTTGTTGCGTTCCGCCGGGAACCGCCCACATGGTAGCCCGACTCGTCGGCAATACGCAAGTTTAATATCGCAGCCCGACCGCCGCCGGCGCCCAACGGGCATTTAGCGATTGTTAATCGCCCGGCGGCTAAGGTAAAATACCGCTATTCCGATACTGGCGTGTGAATGCCGGCATCAACGGCCGCGGGCAACGGCGCGGCGCGTTTAAGGCTTCGCCCGCTCTTTATCTCATTTTCAGAAAGGATGGATCCATGGGTAAATTTTTGACAGGTTGTTTGTTGGTGGGGTGCGTTTTGGGCAGTGCGGTTTGGGGTGGGGCTGCGGAGACGGCGGCTCCGGCCGCAGGCGACGCACTCTCGCAAGGCAAGGCGGCTTGGGAAAAACGCACCGACATGGCCGAAACCCGGCATGCCATCGAACTTTTTCAACAGGCCGCGGCCACACCCGCCAATGCCTACGAGGCCAAATGGCGCCTCTGCCGGGGGTATTGGTGGTTGGGTAACCATGTCCCGGCCAAGGAACGCCCGGCGGTTTTCGAAAAAGGCAAATTGGCGGGCGAGGAAGCCGTGCGGCTCAATCCCAATGCCGTGGAAGGCCACTATTGGCTGGGCGTCTGCATGGGGCGATACGGCGAAGAACATGGAATTTTAAACAGTCTGTTTTTGGTCGACCCCATTGCCCGTGAAATGGAAGCGGTTCTGAAACTCAACCCCAAACACGGCGAGGCGCAATTTGTGTTGGGCGTTCTTTACCGCAAAGCCCCGGGATGGCCCGTGTCCCGCGGCGATATGAAGAAATCCCTGGCTTTCGCCGAGCAAGCTGTGGCCAACAATCCGGAATTGGTGCTCCACCATGTCGGCCTAGCCCGCACCCTGCTGGCCCTCAACCGCAACGACGAGGCCAAGAAAGAACTGCAGACCGCCCTGGCGATCCCCGGCCCCGCCGACCGCCTGCCCGAAACCGCGGACGACAAGGTGGAAGCCCAGGACGTGCTCAAGCAGCTGCGTTAAACCAGCGCCTCCGGATGAACACCGGCAGGCTTGCTGCCTAAATTTACCCCCCCCTCGTTTAACGCGAGGGGGGTTTTTATTTCCGTCAAGCGGCTTGACTTTTCCCGGCAATTCTATAGAATCAAAAGCATTTCCCGGAAAGGAACCGCCGCCGCTTGTTTGCCTCCAAAATTCACAAAAGCAGGCGCACTGCAATGCGCCAAAAACGCCGTTGGCTTACCTTCGCCCTCTCCGCCTTGGTGATCCTCAGCGCCGCGGTTTACCTCTACGGCGGCCAATTCCGCGTCTATTTGCTGATGAACAAAGGACGCACCTATTGGCAGCAGGGCAACCTGGATCAAGCCCTGCTCAAATTCAATCAGGTGCTGGTGCTGCATGCCAACCACCCGGGGGCCATCGACGCCATCGGCTTGGTTTACTTGACGCAGGGCGATCTGGTGCGCGCTGAAATCAAGTATGAACAAGCCGTCAAACTGGGCCTGCGCCCCAACAGCCGCTTCAATCACGCCAAACTCGGGGACATGTATCTGGCGCGGGGCTTGTATGCGCCGGCGGAATTGGAGTTCCGCCACAGTCTGGACTTAAGCCCCCGCGACGCCGGGCTGAGGCTGGGGCACGCCCTGACCCTGCACGCCTTGGGAAAAGTGGCGGACGCCATTGACGACTACCGCCAGACGCTTTCCCTGGACCCGGACGCCAAATTGGCGCAGACCCAACTCAACCAGGCGCGCCAAGAATTGGAGCGCGGATTTGTATACTACATCTTTGACCGCGCCCATTCACCCCTGGCCCGCTTCTCCATTTTGCGCCAAGGCGGCGGCCAGCGTTATTATCCCCTGCTGCAATACGCCGCGCACTTGGTGGGTTACCAAAGCGCCGAGCATGGCAGCGCGGGCCTGGAAAAAGCCCTGGCCCCGTACTTGCCCGGCAATGCGGTGACGCTCACCATCAACGCGGACTGGCAGCGCGCCGCCGACCGCGCCCTGGGCTGGCGCAAGGGCGCGCTGGTGGCCCTAAACCCGCAAACGGGCGAGATCCTCACGGTCGTCAACCACCCGTCTTACAATCCCAACCGCCTCGACGAAGATTGGGACAAGATCGTTAAGAACAAAAATCAGCCCTTAAAAAACCGCGCCACCGAAGGCTTGTACGAACCCGGCTCCATTTTCAAAATCATCACAGCCGCAGCCGCCCACGAAACCAGCCTGGATCTAAAACGCATTTTTCCCATCAACTGCACGGGGGGAACGCGCTACGGCAACACTACTTTCTGGTGTTGGAAACGCCATGGTCAAGTGGAATCGATCCAATCGGCGTTGGACACGTCCTGCAACGTGGCCATGGCCGAAGTGGGGTTTGCCCTGGGCCCGGACCGCATGTACGAATATGCCAACCGCTTCGGTTTCGGCGCACCGCTGACTTTCCCCTTCAAATCCGAACTGCTCGAGTGGTCTTTCCCCATTGCCACCTCCGTGGCGCCCATTGCCAAGGACACCCGTTTTGACCAGGCGGAATTCGCCTGCGGGCTGGGGGAGGGCACGCTGATTTCTCCCCTGCATGCGGCCATGCTGGCGGCGGCTATTGCCAACCAAGGCAAAATGATGGCGCCGTATTTCATCAAGGAAATCCGCAACATTCGCGGTGAGGTGTTGGCCGTGGGTTCTCCGCAACTGTTGCGTACGCCCATCACGCCGGCCACTGCCGAGATCGTCAAAGGCTATATGATCGATACGGTCAAACACGGCATCGGCTCGCGCGCGCAGGTGGAAGGCGTGACCGTGGCGGGTAAAACCGGCACCACCGGGGACTCCCTGCATGGATTGAACGGCTGGTTTATTTGCTTTGCTCCGGCGGAAAACCCCACCGTGGCGGTGGCGGTCTACGCGGAAAAAGAAGGCGCAGGCATGGACGTGGCCACGCCCATTGCCCACGCGTTTTTGCAGGACATACTTAAGTAAGCTTTCCGTTTAAGGGGCAGGCGGCCAGCAGGGTGTGACGCGCGCCGCCGGGTTGCAGGTGTGATTGCATGACCCGTATTTCCCCGGCGACGGCTTCCAATTTTTTCCAACTTGTTCCCGTTCCCGAGTTCGCCAACCATGACCCGCGCACCGTGTCGGCCCCGGACTTCACTCGCCCCAGCGTCAGATGCGGCGTAAACGCCCTGGCTTCCAAAGTCAATCCGGCGGCGCGCAGCCGACCCGCCAAATTCACCTGCAAAGCTTGCATGCCCTGCGCACCCTGCGACAACCCCAACCACACCACGCGGGCAGCCCCTTGCTCCGGAAAAACGCCCGGTTCTCCCAAGCGGAAGGAAAACACCGGCGTTTCAGCCGCCGCCCTTTGACCGGCGGCGATGACTTCGCGGACTTGAAATTCGGTAATCGC
>JAAXVQ010000066.1 GCA_013335425.1 Candidatus Firestoneibacteriota bacterium
CCCGGACCCGTTAAAACCACCGGAGGTTTTCATGAGTCACGTCAGCAAGCGCGCCAAAGCCAATGCCAAATTGGTGGATCCTGCCAAGATGTATACTGTGAAAGACGCTACGGCGGTTATGGTCAAGGCGGCCAAGCCGAAGTTTGATGAAACCGTGGAGCTTTCGATCCGTCTGGGCGTCAACCCCAAAAAGGCCGATCAGCAAGTCCGCGGCACGATGGTTCTGCCGCACGGCACGGGCAAGACGGTGCGGATCTTGGTCATTACCAAGGGCGAGCTAATCAACGAAGCCCTCAAGGCCGGCGCGGATTTTGCCGGGTTTGAGGATATGATCACCAAAGTTCAGGGCGGTTGGCTGGAGTTCGACACGGTGGTGGCCACCCCGGACGTCATGCGTGAAGTGGGTAAGCTGGGGAAGGTGCTCGGAACCAAGGGCCTGATGCCCAATCCCAAAGCGGGCACGGTAACCACCAACATCGCCAAGGCGATACAGGAAATCAAAGCCGGGCGCGTGGAGTACCGCGTCAACAACGAGGGCTTGGTCAATTTCGGCGCCGGCAAGATTTCTTTCGGCGAGGAAAAGATCGCGGACAATATTCTCTTTGCGGTGGAAACCATCTTGAAAGCCAAACCTGCCGGCGCCAAGGGGCATTACATGAAGAGCGTGGCTGTTTCTTCCACCATGGGCCCGGGCATGAAATTGGACTTGCTGCAATTTTCAGCGAAATAGTAAACGGCCAGAAATCGCTTCGAACGGTGTAAAATTTAAGAGCTGCGCCCGACGGCGAACCGCCGGGCGGCTAATTTAAAATTTAGGTTATAAAAAAATCCGGTCGATGACCGTTGGTGCCAGAGATGGCCTAAATGCCCCTGACGGGGCAGCCCACCGAGATCGGGAATAAACGGAAGACGTAGTTCGCATTTTTTCCATGCGCAAAGACGTTCCGCCTTGTTCCCGGCACTTAATGTGGCCGGGTTTTTTTTTAACCAGAAATGAAAGGTGGATCAACCGTATGGCGACAACCAAGGCTAAGAAGAGTCAGGTCCTGGAGAAGGTTCGCGATTATCTTCAGGAAAGCAAAAACCTGGTGTTCACCGAGTACCGGGGAATGAACGTGGAGCAGGTAACGACTTTGCGCACTACCCTGCGTAAAGCCGGCGTGAAGTACAAGATCGTTAAAAACACCTTGATCAAGAAACTGGCCAAGGAAATGGGTATGCAAGATCTGGACAAACACCTGAAAGGGCCGGTGGGTGTGGTGTTTTTGGGCAAGGACGTAGCGGCCGGCGCCAAGACGGTTTTAGAGTTTGCCAAGAAGAACGAGCTGTTCGTCATTAAAGCCGGATATGTTGAGGGGAAATCGCTGGGCATCGAAAGTCTGAAAGCCCTGGCCTCACTACCTCCGCGCGAAGTCATGCTGGCTATTCTGTTGGGCACGTTGCAGGCGCCGATCAAGGGCTTCATGACCGTGGCCCGCGGGAACACGCAAAAACTGGTGTATGCGTTAAACGCCTTGAAGGACAAAAAAGCCAAGGCGGCTTAGGCGTCCGGGCATTCGGGGCGCCGGAGCATTTGAGCGACGCGCGCAGTGCACAACGCTCAAATGCGGTCTACTTTCGACTCTCGATTTTCGGGTGTCGGTGTTTTTGAAAAAGTCTTTACCATTTTATTCTCATTTGAGAACGCAAAAAGGAGGTGAAAAAGATGGCGATCACGAAAGAGGAAATGATTGAGGCAATCGGCAACATGACCGTTTTGGAGATCTCGGAATTGGTCAAGGCCATGGAAGAGAAGTTTGGCGTCTCGGCAGCGGCTCCGGTTATGATGGGAGGCGCGGCCCCGGTCGCGGCGGAAGGTGCGGCGGCGGAAGAGAAAACCAGCTTCACGGTGGTTTTGAGCACGGCAGGGGACAAGAAGATCCAGGTCATCAAGGTGGTGCGTGAGCTGACCGGTTTGGGGCTCAAGGAAGCCAAGGACCTGGTTGACGGCGCGCCCAAGAACGTGAAGGAAGGCGTGTCCAAGGAAGAAGCCGATTCCTTGAAGGCGAAGCTCGAAGAAGCGGGCGCGGTAGTCGAGATCAAGTAGTTTTTCAACGCAACCGTACAAGACCCCGACCCTGGGGATGACCCAGGCGTCGGGGTCTTTTTTTAAATGGAAAGCCCGCCGTCCACGGCCAAGACCTGCCCCTGGATATATCCCGCCTGATCGGAGAGCAAGAAAGCCGCGGCTGCGGCGACTTCCTGCGGCAGCGCGAAACGTTGCAAGGGGATTAATTTTAAAGCGCGCGCTTTGACGGTTTCGGACAAGCGGTCCGTCATGCGGGACGCAACATATCCCGGCGCCAGGGCGTTGACGCGTAATCCCAAGCGGCCATACTCGCGCGCCAGGGAGCGTGTAAAACCGAGCAGGCCGGCTTTGGCGGCCGCATAGTTGCTCTGTCCCGAGGCTCCGGTCAAGGCGGCTACGGAGGAAATGTTCACCATAGCGTTCCCCGGGCGTTTGAGAAGGTTGAAGATGCAGGCCCGCGTGACGGCAAAGACGGCGGTTAGGTTGGTTTGCAGGACATCGTTCCACTCCTCTTCGTCCATGTTGGCCAGGGCTCGGTCACGAATCACGCCGGCGTTATTGACCAGGTAATGAATCTCGCCCCAGCGCGCCTGGATGGTTTTCACCAACTGCTGCGCCTCGGCCAGGCGGGGTGAATGCCAAGGCAGGGCCCAAGTCTCCTCGGCACCGAACGCTTTTTCCAACTTACCCGCCAAAGACTCCTGTCGGTGATAGGTAAACGCGACGCGCAGTCCCCCGGCCCGCAGGCGCCGGAGGAGGGCTTGGCCCAGGTCGCCGGTACCGCCGGTGACTAGAACGGTTTTTCCGGAAAACGTCAGCATACCGCGCGATCCTTTCTGGGAAGGTTGAGAATTAGCGCCACGGCTTTTTTATCACGGTCCAGAGACAGGAGCAAAATATTTCCTGCTGGAACGGTTTGCGGCCGGGTGGAAAGCCCCAAGGCTTCGGCGTCATATCCCGGCGCCAGGTTCAGCGTGGGGGGGAGGAAGCCTTTTTCCAAGCACAAGACAGCCGCCGCGGCCGACATGGCGCTGCCGGCGTGATAACATTCGCCCCAGGCGCCTTTGAGAGCGACGGCGGGAGGGCAGCGGCGGCCAAAGAGTCCGCGCAAAGCGGTTGCTTCCGCCGTGTCCTGCAGGTTGTTGCCGTTGGCGGAAAGAAAAACCGCGTGGATGTCCTCCAACCGGATTTGGGCATCGGCCAGAGCGTTTTGGACGGCCAAAGCGACGGCTGCGGAAGCGTCGGTGTTTTGGTCGGGCAAGTTCAAGGCTTCACCATACCCCAGAACCCAGGCGCGCGCCCGACCGTGATCCGAGGGGGATAATTTTTCCAGGGACAGCATGGCACACCCTTCGCCGGCAATCACGCCGCCACGGGGGAGGCTTCCGAGGATGCCTCCGTTGTTTTCACCCGGCAAATTTGCGAAGCTTTCCAAGAGTTCGGGGTTGATTTCCTGACACGCCCCCACCAGCATGGCGGGAGCATGTCCGCCTTGCAGCACGGTGGCGGAAAGATTCAAAGCGTCGAGTCCGGAGGCGAAGCCCGTGGTGACCGTGAAGATGGGGCCGCGGCATTGATGCTGCAAACTGAGCAGGGAGGCGGGGGCGTTGTTGGAAATGTTTAAAAAGGAAGTCGGGTTGATCCAGCGGTAGCTTTTCGTCTTAAGGGTCGAGAAAAAAGAGGAGAAAAACAAATGGATGGAGGCATCGGCGTTGTATCCCAGGCAAATGCCGATTTCCTCGCGTTGCTTCCATACGGAGGCGTCGGCGAGGGAAGTCATCAGATTGCGGCAAGCCAAGGTTGCCATCAAACTGGAACGGGTATAGTGCCTCCAGCCGGTTCCGCCCAGGCGCTGGGTGAAGTCCAGATTTATGCGTCCGCAGAGCACCGGAGCCTGCCCCGGCAGTTCATCAACGCCGGTGGGGGAAAGGCCCGAGGTGCCGTCGTGCCACGCCGCCAGCAACGCTGCGGGATCGTCTCCCAGGGCGCTGATCAGGCTGATGCCGGTTATCGCGATTGACTCAAACATAACAGGCTCCTAAAGCTCGGGTGGACCGAAAATGATGCTGACGTTGTTGCCGCCGAAACTTGAGGCGTTGGTTTGGCAATAGGTGACGGCTCGGCGGCGGGCCGTGTTGGGCACGCAGTCAAGAGGGCAGTCCGGGTCCGGTGTTTGAAAATTCATGGTGGGCGGGATAATCCCGCGCTCCACGATTTTAACGCCCACCAGAGCCTCGACGGCGCTGGCGGCGCCCATGGAATGTCCCACCATCGATTTGGGGGCGGTCACGGGCGGCGGATTTTTTCCGAAGACCTCCAAAAAGGCGGCGGCTTCTACCCGGTCGTTGCTGAGGGTGCCGGTCCCATGCGCCACCAAACAATCGATCTGGCCCGGTTTGAGACCGGAAAGTTTCAGCGCCCGCTGCAGCGCCAGGGCCATCCCCCGCCCTTCGGGATGGGGCGCCGAGAGATGATGGGCGTCCGAGGACCATCCCCACCCGGCTATTTTCGCCAAGGGTTGGGCGCCGCGGGCCAGCACGGAAGACTTGGACTCCAGCATAAAGGCCGCAGCCGCTTCGCCGAAAACAATGCCCTGCCGGTGCAAATCAAAAGGCTGGCAGCAAGCAGGCGCCAAAGCGCGCAGGCAACTGAAGCCGGCATAGACAACTTCGCTCAGAATCTCCACGCCTCCGCAGAGAACCGCCTCGGTCTTGCCCTGGCGGATGCGTTCCGCGGCCAAGGAAATGGCGTAAGCTCCCGTCGAACAGGCGTTGGAGAGAATGCATTCAACGCCACCGGCGTTCAAACGGCGGGCTAATTTGAGCAGGAGCTCATGAAAAGCGCTCTCGGAGAGCATCATGGGCACCATGGCGCGTCGAATGGCCGAGGCTTCCGTGGTTTCCAACGCCCGGACCCGTTTTTCAAGTTGGGGGACAAAATCTCCCTGGTTGCTGCCCAAAATGATCTCCAAGTCGGGCTTTGAACTTTGTTTTTTTTCGGTAAGCAAGCCGGCTTGCTTTAAGGCTTCCCGCCCCGCCGAGAGGATGAGCCATTCGCCGGCAAAGGGATTTTGAGCTTCCTCCGGAGTTAAAAAAGGAGAGGGCTTGGGGAAATCGCGGATTTCGGCGGCAATATGCGCGGCGAGCCAATCGGTTTCAAAACGGGTGACCGGACCCACACCGGAAATCCCCTGAACCAAGGCTTCCCAAAAAGCGGGCGTATCGTGCCCGAGCGGGCTCACGATGCCCAGGCCGGTCACATAAACGTCTTCCATGCTGGTTCCTTTCCTGGCCGTCTAATGCCGCAGCCGGGTAATGCCGTCCGTAAGCGCCTGGTTAATCCTGCGGATCCGGGCGTGAAATGATTCCCCGGGAAGCGCCGTGGTCGCAATCGGAGATCCGAAGGCCACGCGGATCGGGTGCCGTTGCGGGAAGAACCGACCCGGCGGAAGAACTTGATGAGTGCCTTCCACCAGCACCGGCAGCAAAGGCAAACCGGCATCGGCCGCCAGCATGGCCGCAATGGGTTTAATCGTTTGCAAACCGCCGTCCCGGGAGCGGGAGCCTTCCGGAAAAATCAACAGAGACAACCCCTGCCGCAAGAGCCATTCCAAACGCCGGTATTCCTGGGGGGAAACCATCTGCCGGTCGAAGGGAAAGGTGTGAAAGGCCAGCAGACGGGTCAAAGCACGCCGACTCGGGGTGTAAAAAAAATCCTTCGCCGCCGCCACATAAGTTTTTTGCCGCAACGGTTTCGGCAACCCCGCCAACACGGCCCAGAAGTCCAAATGACTCGCATGCGTGGGGGCCCAAATCGCCTGAGAAATCTCCGATAAGTTTTCAACACCTTCGATCCGCAGGGAGCAGCCATGCACCAGCCATTGCCGCATGCCGACAAAGGCCAGGTGTTGACTGGCGCGGGCGAAAAGGCCGGGGGCGATTCCGAGTTTTTCGGGAGAAAGCGGCGCAGGGGAGGTCATGGCGGTTTAAAAGCGGAAAAAATAGAAATCGGCATTCGCGATGCGTCCGGCCTCCGTCCGGACCGCGACGCGCAGGGCCAAGGAACGCTCGAAGCTCTTGATTAAACGGGTGCTGATCCGCAGTTGGTCGCCGGGGTGAACCGCCCGACGAAAACGGGCGCGTTTAATCCGCGACAGCACGCAGAACCGGTAAGGGGTGCCGGCTTCCAGCGCCTGCCCCAAGCGTCCGGCTGCCTGGGCCATGACCTCCAAAACCGCCCAACCGGGCATGGGCCCTTGAAGGGGTGAACTCCATTCATCTGTTGAAATGTTTTTCAGCAACTCCAGGGAATTTGGGGTCTGGGTCAGCACGCGGTCAAAGAATAAAAAAGGGTAAGTTTGCGAAACCTCCGCCGGGCCGGGGACGGGTTTGGTTGTTCCGGTGGACGGGTTCATAGGGCGCCGCCTGGCGCAGACGGCGGAGTTTTTTTCTCCGGTTCGAAAAACTTTTGCACCGCGATCCGAGTGAAAGCGCCCAGAGACAGCAGCACGCAGCTCCAACCGAAGAGGTTGCCGAAGCGGACATAGAACGTTTGGTAAGTCAGCAGGGGAACGTCATAGACCAGGACAGCGGGCGAGTTAAACGGCGTGCTGCATTCCAAACGCCCTTGGGCATTGACAAAATAGGCGTTGGCATAATTGGCGGTGCGTCCTATCCAGCGGCGGGTTTCCACCGCCCTAAAACAGGCTTGCGCCAAAAATTGGCGGAAGTAGAGCGGGGTGGGGAACCACTCGCCGGTGCTGGGTGAAAAAACCGCCTCGCCGCCTAAGCGCACGCCTTCGCGGAAATATTGCGAAAACTGCAGTTCATCGCAGATTTTGATGAAATAACGGCTCTGATCCTGCACGAACAAGCTCTCCTGTGTCCCCGGCGTTACATCCATGTTGGGTTTGGTCACGGGTGATAACTCGGGGTGCTCTCGGGGTCGGCCACGCAGCCCGTTGAAGGCCTCGCGCAGCTCGCCCAGGAAAGTCCGGTAGGGGATGTATTCGCCGAAAGGAATCAAATAGCGTTTGGCGTAGGTGCCGCGGATTTCGCCTTCCCGGTCGAGCAAGTACCACCGATTGTGGAGATGTTCGCCGTCGGTTTGGGTCATCATGCCCGCAATGGCGAAAATTTTTGATTCCCGCAGGGCGCCGCGCAGGCCCTCCCAAAAATGTTCGGCCCGCGGGAGGCTTTCGGGCCATATGTTTTCAGGGAAAACGACCAGATCCGCATGTTGCCGGGCGGCGGCCCGGATTGCCTCGCGGTAATTTTCAAGTGCCAGCGTTTCCCGCGCCTTGGGGTCGGAGAGGCCCCGGGGAATATCGAGATTGGGCTGAACCAAAGCCACGGCGAGTGAACGGGAGCGGTTCGACTGAGCGTTTCCGATTTTTGCGGCTTCGAGATTTCCGGCGAGCACCAAAGTTCCCAAACCCAACAGGACAGTCAAGGCGAGATTGCGGGCCATCCGTTGCGCGTGAGGCGTCAGAGGCTGGAGTTCCGGTTTCAGGCCCAAGCGCCGCCGCAGCCCCGGTTGAAGCAGGACGATCTCTTGGGCCGCGACCGCCAAAAGGGAGGCGAGAAACAGGACTAGAAAATCAGCGCCGAAAACGCCCGTAAAAGAGGCCAATTGCATCAGCGGCGGAAAGGCCGTCAAGGTAGAGCCCGGAGAGACGGTGGGCGGCGGAATCAGCCCGCTATGGGTCGAAAAAACGACGATGAGAAATTGAAACGATTCGAAAAGCAGAGGCATTAAAAGCAGGCTGACCCCACGGAGGTGCCGGGCCGCGGCCACGAGGGTGAACATGATCAGCGCTCCGGTAAAAAACAAAAAGGCCGCGATCGCCAGAAAAAAGTAAATGCTTTGTTGAAACGGCAGGCGAATGCTGAAGAAGTAGGTCGTGGCCGGGAGGAAAGTGCACAGGAGGCTGAGGCCGCCCAGCAGCCACGCGCGCCAACCTTGTTCGTTGTGGGCGATCCAGAAAAAAAACATGAAAACTAAAATTCCGGCGCCGACCGAGAATTGGTCAGGGACAGGGAAAAGCCCTGAGGGGAACGCTTTGCTGGCCAGGAACCATTGCATTGCCAAGACGCTTCCCCAAAGCCGGAAATTCATTCCCAGTTCCTTTCGCAGGTCGAACTTTTGTGCTTAGCGATCCCACCCGGGCGAGAAGCCCGCATGTTTCCGCCAGCGCGAGCCAAGGCCGGCTTGAAGCTTTTCACGTCAATAGTCAAAGCATCCAAGCTTGGTCGGTTTTTCCTGGGCAGCCGCATGCGGCCGTTGGCCGGAGGGTGAGAGGTTGAACTCCCGGCATGACGTCTCGGACAAAACGGTCAAGCTTTTCTAAAATGACCGACGAGGCGTTGACCCGTAATCCACACCAGGGAAGCAAGCGCCAGCAGGACGCAACTCCAACCAAACAAGTCGCCGAACCGGGTGTAGAAGGTTTGGTAATCCAGCAAGGGGATTTTAAACACCAGCACGGCCCGCGTGTTGAACGGCGAGCTGCTCCTAAGGCAGCCTTGGGCGTCGACAAAATAGGCGTTGGCAAAG
>JAAXVQ010000415.1 GCA_013335425.1 Candidatus Firestoneibacteriota bacterium
TGACCACTTTCGACTAGCGACTCTCAACTTCTCGGCGCTTTCGCACTACGAAAGCGCTGGTGCCGGAGGTCGGAATCGAACCGACATGCCCGTGAAGGCGGAGGATTTTGAGTCCTCTGCGTCTACCAGTTTCACCACTCCGGCATCAAGTTTTAACCATAGTAGGGAATACCTATTTTTTTGTCAACCGCTTTTGGAAATTTTTTAATTGTGAATTCGAGATTGAGCATGAGCGGGAACGTTTTTTCATAAGGCTGAAATTTTCCAGCACTGAGTTTGAAAATTTCCCGACTTTTTAATTTGTTCCCTGGTCTCTTTTAAGTGATTTACTGTGGGGGCACGGCACATCCTTGGGTCCCTTCAAACCATCAGCCCGAACTTTCCAAGTTCAGAAGAATTGACAAAAGCCGTAAAAATGTTATATTAAAGCGATTTTTACACCTCCGGGCCGGAGTTGCCGGTGCCCTCCAAAATGTAACGAGGCTTTAAGTGAAATCTTTAAAACGGAAAAAACGCGTTTTGTCCGCTCGGGTTAAAACGACTACGCCGGCCTGGCCTTCCTTGTCCGTGATTATTCCCGTCTACAACGAAGAGAAAACCATTGCCGAGATCATCCGCCGGGTGCGGGCGGTGCCCGTGTCCATGGAAATTATTGTGGTGGACGATGCTTCCACGGACAAAACTGTGGAGCGTTTGCGGGCCCTGAAAGGTTCGGATCTGCGCGTGGTGGCGCAGCCCGTGAACCGCGGTAAAGGCGCGGCTCTGCACACGGGCATCCGCCTGGCCAAAAACGACGTGGTGCTGATCCAGGATGCGGATTTGGAGTACGATCCGGCCGACTACCCGGATTTGCTCATGCCCTTTGTCAAAGGTGTGGCCGACGTGGTCTACGGCAGCCGGTTTTTAACCACCAAAAGCCGGCGCGTGCTGCTCTTCTGGCACTCGCTCATGAACACGTTTTTGACGTTCGTCAGCAACATGTTTACCAACCTGAATTTAACGGATATGGAAACCTGCTATAAGGTTTTTCGCCGCGAATTGATCCAGAGCGTTCCTTTGCGCGAAACCCGGTTCGGATTTGAACCCGAGGTCACCATCAAACTGGCGCGCCGGCAAGCGCGGTTTTTTGAGGTGGGTATTTCCTATTACGGCCGCACCACCGCGGAGGGCAAGAAGATCCGCGCCAAGGATGCTCTGCGCGCCTTGTACTGTCTGTTTCGTTACGGCATTTTCGGCTGAACCCACACGGAGGCAACCATGCTGAGATTTTTAACCGCCGGGGAGTCGCACGGTCCGGCCTTAAGCGTGATCGTGGAAGGCTTGCCCGCGGGCTTGCCGCTGGCCGCCGCCGCGGTGGATGCCCAGTTGCAGCGCCGCCAGCTGGGTTACGGCCGCGGCGGGCGCATGCGGATTGAACGCGACCAGGTCCAGATCACCGCCGGCGTGCGCCACGGGGAGACCCTGGGCACGCCCGTGGCCATGACCATTTTCAACCGCGATTGGGAAAATTGGCGCGTGAGCATGGGCGTGGCAGGGCCGGTTCCCAAGACCGGTGTAACCCGGTTAACCCGTCCGCGCCCCGGACATGCTGACTTGGTGGGGGCGCTTAAATACGGGCGCACGGATTTGCGCGATATTTTGGAACGGGCCTCGGCCCGTGAGACCGCCGCGCGGGTGGCGGCCGGGTCTCTGGCGCGCGTGTTGCTGGAACACTTGGGCGTAACCTTGGGTTCTTGGGTGGAGTCCATTGGGGGTGCGCGTTGGGCGCGGGTTAGCGGCAAACCGGAGTTGTTGGCTAAAAAAGCCGAGGCCTCGGACGTGCGCTGCCCGGATGCCAAAACGGCGGCGGCCATGCGCCGCGCCATTGACGCGGCGGCGCAGGCCGGAGATACCCTGGGCGGGGTTTTTACCGTGGCGGCTTGGGGGTTGGTGCCCGGCCTCGGCAGCCATGTGCACTACGACCGGCGCCTGGATGCGCGTCTGGCCGCGGCGCTGATGAGCATACCGGCGATCAAAGGCGTGGAAGCGGGTTCGGCTTTTGCCAATGCCGCTTTGCCCGGCTCGCGTGTGCATGACGAGATTATCCGCCGGGCCGGACAGGGTTACGAGAGGACGACCAACACGGCCGGGGGACTCGAGGGCGGCATGACCACGGGTGAGCCGCTATGGCTGCGCGCGGCCATGAAGCCCATTGCCACCCTGCGCAAACCGCTCAAGTCCGTGGACATGAAAACCAAGCGCCCGCAGGCCGCGGGGTACGAGCGCTCGGACGTCTGCGCGGTGCCGGCCGCGGCCGTGGTGGGTGAAGCCATGACCGCGTGGGAATTGGCGCGCGGCTACCAGGAAAAATTCGGCGGGGATTCGCTTCAGGAACTGCAGGCCAATTGGCGAAACTATAAGCAGCAACTTAGATCCCGATGACCGGTGTGGTTTTAGTCGGGTTTATG
>JAAXVQ010000067.1:0-3976 GCA_013335425.1 Candidatus Firestoneibacteriota bacterium
CCCGAGCGCCACCCGCGGCTTGCCCAGGCGGAGCTGGCGCATATCCGGCAAGGTCAGGCGCAAGGTGTGGCGACCGCGGCGGACGAGCCGAAGGCTCGGTGGCTGGACATCCTCAGGCGGCGCGACTTCTGGGGCCTCTTTCTCGGCCGGTTCCTGACCGACCCGGTGTGGTATTTCTATGCCTTCTGGCTGCCCAAGTATCTTTCAACCGTGCGCGGATTCGACCTGACTCAAATTGCGATATTCGCGTGGGTGCCGTTTTTCGCCTCCGGCATCTTCAGCGCCCTGGGCGGCTTCATGCCCACCCTGTTCATCAAGCGCGGCCTGTCGGTGCTGGCCGCGCGCAAGCTGGCCATGTGCCTCAGCGCGGCGGTCATGCCGGTGGCGCTGCTGGCCATTTGGACGCCCAATCCCTATCTGGCGATCCTGTATATCACCGTGGCCACTTCCGGTCACAACAGTTGGGCGGCCAGCCTGCTGACCTTGCCCACGGACCTCTTTCCCAAGCACCTCGTCGCCAGCGCTTATGGCTTGACCGGCGCGGCCGGAGCCGGACGTAGTCCGGGTTTGGACCCTTCGTCGGCCGGTCGGGAAACTTGTTGCGCCGATTCGCAGCCCGGGCAGGGTGCACCGGGCTGGGCGCAGGTTTTCTCTTTTTCGTTGCCGGGTTTGCCCTCGCTCCCGCTCTTGCGATTTTTAGCTTTGGGCCCGTCGTATTCATAGGACAAACAGCACATCAAACGTCCGCAGATGCCCGAAACCTTGGTCGGATTTAAGGACACGTTCTGGTCTTTGGCCATACGGATCGAGACCGAGACAAAATCCTTTAAAAACGAACAGCAGCACAAGGATTGCCCGCAGCAGCCCACGCCTCCCAAACGCCGCGCTTCGTCCCGCACCCCGATCTGGCGCATTTCGATTTTCACTTTGAGCGCGTGCGCCAATTCCTTGACCAGTTCGCGGAAATCCACCCGATTTTCGGAGGTGAAGTAAAAAATCGCCTTACGCGCATCCAGCGTGTACGATACGTCCACCAGTTTCATGGACAAGCCCTTGTCCTGCACCAGCTTCCGGCAGAGCCGGTAGGCGTCCCGTTCCAACTGTTCGTTGTGCCGCACCTGTTCCAAGTCCTTAGCTTGGGCCGTGCGCAAAATCCGACGCAAGGGTTCGGTCTCCTTGGTCTGGGGCAAATTGATGCGGGTTTTGACCACGCGCCCCATGCCCGGCCCGTGCTCGGTTTCCACCACGCAGAGCGAATCGAGCTTAACCGGCTGGCCGGCGGTCAGATAATACTGAACCTTCCCGCCTTCCAACAATTGTACTCCCACCACATCCAACATAACCCACCTCGAACTTTCCGGGAAGGCTCGGCCGTCCCGGTAGAATGAGCCCTTTTTGCCCGGCGCTTCCCCTTCAAGCCGCCGGGGCCAGCGCCAGCCCCAGCACTTCCAAAACCCATTGCGTATTGACGTTCCGGCTCAACTGATCCCGGGCGGCCAACAGCGCGCGACATTTGGCCAAAAGCGTTTCCGGCGTCTCGTCCGCCAGCGCCGGCGGCATTTTTTCCGCATGATCCACGTTGAGCAACAACTCCCGCGAAGCCCGATGCGCCAGCAGCAGCAAGTCGCGGTACCAAGAGAGCAGCACGCCGAAGGCTTCCGTCACTTCCTCGGGTTCCGCGCCCAAATCCTTAGCCCATACGGACCAGGTGCGCTCTCGCCCGGCAAACGCCCAGCCCAACACCCGGGCACGAAACTCCCGGGCTTCGGGTTCGGACATATGCAGGGCTTCGGCCGGACGCCCGCCGGACAAACGCGCCAAAGCCAAGGCATCCTCCGCGCTTATCCCCAACTTGCCCTGCAGCCAGGGCGCCAACCGCAGCGCCGGCAGAGGAAAAAACCGGATCTCTTGGCAGCGGGAGCGGATCGTATCCAACAGGGCAAACGGCTGAGCGCTGATTAAAATCAGCACCACCGTTTCCGGCGGTTCCTCAAGAATTTTTAAAAGGCTGTTGGCGGCCTCCGGGGTCAAACTTTCCGCAGGATCGAGCAAATAGACCTTGCGCCTGCCTTCCAACGGCTTCAAGACCGCGTCATGCTGCAGGTCTTCGCGGATCTGGCCGATTTTCAAATGCGCGCCGTCGGGTTCCAGGCAGCGCACATCGGGGTGGTTGCCGGCCGCGATTTTTCGGCAGGAAAGGCACTCGCCGCAGGCATCGTCCACCCGCGGCTCCCGGCAATTCAAGACCTGCGCCAGGGCCAACGCGGCGGTGCGCTTGCCCACGCCCTCGGGGCCCGTGAACAAAAGTGCATGCGGCACGCGGTCGTGTTGCCAGGCGCGGCGCAATTGTTCCACGCCCGCTTCCTGCCCTTGCAGGTCACGCAGCGGCATGCGTCCTGCCTTTCCGGGCGAGCCAGGTCGAAACGCAATTCCATATTTGTTCGCTTACCTGCGCTGATGCGCCTTCCGCGGAAATCACGCGTATGCGCCGCGGTTCCCGGCGAGCCAGCAACCGATACATGCGAAATACGTTGCGGTGAAAACCCAAAGATTCGGTTTCCAAACGGTCATGCCCGGCTTTGGCTTTGAAAGCCCGCCGCAGACCCGTCTTCGGTTCGAGTTCCAAAAACAGCGTTAAATCGGGCTTCACACCCTGACGGGCAAAAGCGTCGGCCGCCAACACAAACGCCGACGGCAATTTTCGGCCGCCGACTTGATAAGCAAGGGTCGCGTCCGAGAAGCGCTCGCATAAAACCACCTTGCCTTGTTGCAGCGCCGGACGGATGAAATCCTGGACATGTTGTGCGCGCGCGGCTAAAAAAAGCAACAATTCCGTTTGAGGATTGGGCACCGATTTTCCGGGAGTAAGCAAAAGGCTGCGGATTTTTTCAGCCAGAGAATATTTAGGTCCGCCGCCCGGTTCACGCGTGAGCAATACCCGGTAGCCGGATTTTTGAAGTTGCTTGGCCAAAGCTTTTATTTGCGTGCTTTTTCCAGAACCATCCGGCCCTTCCAAGGTAATAAAAAGCCCTCGTTTTAATAAGGCCATAAGGTTAAAAACTCCCTATTTATAACAATTTTAGACTCATCAAACACTATTTTAATCCTAAAATCAAGCATTTTATAAAATAACCTCGGCTGTTTTCCACAGGATTATCCACAGGTGTTGTGTATAACTTCGCGCTTTTTAGTCTAAACCACAAAATTTATTGTTTTTAAAGCATATTTTCTGTTGAAAAATATTTAAAGATATCCACAGAATCCACTTGGCACTACTCTTCCGGCAGGTTAAAATTTGGTACTGAACAATTTTTCATTCCATTTATTAAGTTCGATGCTCAGTAAGGAGCGCCACTGTTTATGAACAACTTTTTTTTTAATGCCCATCATTCGCCCCAAGGTGCTTTTTCCACCTTCACCCTAGGATGCCGCGGCGCCTCCGGCGGTTTGGGAACGGAACTAAGCAAACCGGCCGATCAAAGCATTTTTATCGGGTTGGAACATCCTGAAAAAAATGTTTATGAGGCATTGCCGTTTTACGCCGTAACGGCCGATGAACGCGCGCGGTATGAAACCAATCCGCATTCGCCCAACCCGGCGGCGCAGGCGACCGTGGTCCCTTTTGCCGATGCGGCCATCCAACGCATTTTCAAACTTTCCTCGGACAGTTGGCGGGCCGGTGATTTGACGTTTACCGTTTATTCCCCGGTACATTCCGTTCCTGATCCGGCCTTGGCGTCCGCAGAAACGCTTCGGGCGGCTCTGCTGCCGGCCGTTGGGGTTGAAATCACCGTCGACAATACCCGGCTGAACAAACCGCGCCAAGCTTTTTTCGGCTATCAAGGATCGGATCCCTACACGGCCATGCGCCATATCCAAAAAGGCACCTCCCGCCGGGAACCCTTTCAAGCCATTGGGCAGGGGCGTCATACCCTTATCGCCGGCCAAGACGATAATGTTTTTTCAGGCCTGGCCT
>JAAXVQ010000067.1:3986-8618 GCA_013335425.1 Candidatus Firestoneibacteriota bacterium
GATGAATTGTTGGCTTTGAAACAGCCGGAGCTTTACCGGTTCGGCTTGGGAGGATTGGGCGGGCTGGTCATGCAGGTGCCGCCAAAGGAAAAAAAGACCTTCCGTTTTGCTGTTTGCTTTTATCGCGGCGGCCTGATTCCGGCGGGTGCGGACGCTGTGTATTACTATACCCGCTTGTTTCCAAACATCGAGACCGTGGCGGAATACGCCCTGGATCATTTCGATGAACTCAAGCAGGCGGCGGATGCATCGGACCAAGTTTGGGAAACTTCCGCCCTCTCGCAGGACCAAAAGTTCATGCTGGCGCATGCCGTCCGCAGCTATAACGGCAGCACGCAATTGCTCTCGGACGAAGGGACGCCCGTTTGGATCGTCAACGAAGGTGAGTACCGCATGATCAACACCTTGGATCTCACCGTGGATCATGTGTTTTATGAAATGCGCATGCATCCTTGGAGCGTCCGCAACGTCCTGGACCGCTATGCGCTCGACTACCGGTACTATGACCAAGTCCATTTTCCCGGTGATCCCCAGACCCATCCCGGGGGCGTGAGTTTCACACACGACATGGGCGTAGCCAACGTCTTTTCCCGCAGGGGTTTTTCCGCTTATGAATGTCACGGACTCAACGGCTGCTTTTCCCATATGACTCATGAACAGCTTCTAAACTGGATTTTATGCGCCGCGGTCTATGCCGCGGGTTCCCGGGATGACGCTTGGCTGAAGGCCAAACTTCCCCTTTTAACAGAAAGCCTGCAAAGCCTCCAGCAACGCGACCATCCTGAGCCCGAACAAAGAAACGGCGTGATGGGGTTGGACAGCAACCGCACGGGCCAGGGCGCGGAAATTACCACCTTTGATTGCGAGGGACTTTCCCTCAAACAAGCCCGCAACAACCTGTATATTGCCGTGAAAACCTGGGCCGCTTATGTGATCCTGGAAAAAATATTTAAAAATTTCCAACACCCGCACGAAGCGGAAGCGGCCGGCAGGCAGGCCGAGCGCGGCGCTGCCACGATTTTGCGCCACCGGTTGCCGGTCGGTTATTTTCCGGCCATCCTTCCGGAAAACGGAGAACCCGTCCAAGCGGCCAAAATCATCCCAGCCATTGAAGGTTTGGTTTTTCCGCTATTTGCCGGTTGCCCCGAAGCTTTAGACCTCAATGGGCGATTTAAGGATTTGCTCCACGGGCTTTTAGAGCATATGCAGACCATCTTGGTCCCCGGCGCCTGCCTTTTCGCAGACGGCGGATGGAAACTGACCAGTGAGGACGACAACTCCTGGCCGAGCAAAATCTACCTGGCCCAATTCATCAGCCGAAAAATTTTGGGAATTGACTGGGGCGAAACCGGAAAAAAATCCGATCAGGCCCATGTAAGTTGGTTTTTACATCCCAAAAGCCTCTATTGGGGCTGGAGCGATCAAATGCTCAAGGGAGCGGCTGTCGGCGCCCGCTACTACCCACGGGGCGTGACCAGCATCTTGTGGCTTGATGAACCTTAGTGCGGAGCAAACGGCCGCCTCGGCTTTCCGGCGGGTTTGAAATCCAATTTTCGGGGGGAGAATTCAACATGCGGCCTTTTGCGGCTAAGGTACAAATTTTATGCCTTGGGCTTTTCACCCTGACTCTCGCCGCGGCGGCGGATGCGCCCGGTAAAAATCAACTGCCTTCCGGCCAGGGCATATCCTGGAAAGCCTATACGGACGGATATTCCTCGCTCACACTTCACCCTGATTCGGCCGGCGACCGGAATCCGGATCTGCGTCTGCAATGGACGCTTAAACCCGGCGCCGCCCATCCCTATGCCGGTGCCCAGGGCTTGTTGCAGCCCGATGGCAAGGGCGTTGACTTGAGCCGTTACGCAGGTGTGCGCTTTTTTGCCCGCGGACGCGGTTCGTGCCATATCGCGCTGCCGACCGACGCCACGCGTCAGGAGTACAACCATTATCAAACCGCCGTTGTCCTTTATGACGAAGGGCGGTTTTATGAACTGCCGTTTTCAATTTTTTCACAATCTTGGGGAAATCCGCAAGCATGGGATCCGACTTCGGTTTATGCCCTGCAAATTGACGGCGGAACCAAAACCGGCTCGTTGGAAATACGCCAAATCGGTTTTTTTTCCTCGAGCCAACGCAGGTTGGATTCCAGGACCGGCATGATTTACAAACGCCCTAAAACCAACCAGCTCGGTTACTTGCCCAACGCCGAAAAAACGTTCAGCGTCGTTGCTTCCGCCGTCCATGCCGGCGAAACTTTCGCGATCGTCGATGCGGCCGGCAACACCGCCTATAGCGGCCAAATTCCGGAAGCACCCCTCAACAACTTCCCGGAAACCGGCGAGTCGATATTTCGCGGGGACTTCTCCGCCCTGCAAACCCCCGGGACTTATGCCGTTTTTCTAAAAGGAAAACCTTCGCATGTTTTTTCAATTCGGGAAAACTGCTACCTTCCGCTGTTCCAAGATGCCTTGCGCGCTTTTTCCCTGATTCGTTGCGGAACCGCGGTGAGCGACATCGCCGCCGGCTGGCAGCATGCCGCCTGTCACCTGCAAGATGCGCCCCTGCGCACCCGGTCGGAACAAAAGCAGGACTTCACCGGCGGCTGGCATAATGCCTGTGATTACGGGAAATGGTGCCACATGCATGCCATTACCCTGGCGTATTTTTTATGGTTGTATGAGCTGACCCCCGCCGCCGAGCCGCGCGGACAAAATATGCTCTTGGCCGAAGCGGTTTGGGGCCTCCGTTTTTTGTTGAAAATGCAATACCCGGACGGCAGTGTCTACCACAAGGTTGATTCCGAACCCGCCTTTTGTTTCGGAACCCCTCCGGATCAGGACAAACTGTTGCGTCAAGCCGGCTTTCAAGGTGCCGCTCAACCGCAAAATCCTTCCGCGATCGATGCCGGGACTTTTACCGCCGTGATGGCCCAGGCATCGCGGGTCTTCGCCGATTACGACCCCGCTCTGGCCCGCGAATGCCGCCGTGCCGCCTTCAAGACCTGGGCTTGGATGCAACACCATCCGCCTACCGGCCAGAACGACCCTTACTATACGGATACCGATTATTGGCAGGAAATTTTTTGGGCGCAGGCTGAGATGTTCCGTTTGACGGGAGACGCCAAGTTGGAAACCATGCTTGAAAAAACCGTCGAAGAAAACCCGCTCCAAAATCTGTCTTGGCAAACCCCGCAGGCCTTCGGTTACCTCTCTCTGTGGCAATACCAGAACACCGACGGCGCCTTGAAGGCAAAAATCAAGGCTGCAGTTCAAACCGATTGTGACGCTTTGTTGAAAACCGCACATCAGAGCGGCTATGGGGTGGCGCTGCGTCCCGATCAGTATTATTGGGAATCCAATGAAACGGTTTTGCACCAAGCCAATATTTTACTGTTCGGCTACCTCATGACCGGCACCCCGGATTACCGGACAACCGCACTTCAGCAATTGGATTATCTTTTGGGGCTCAACGCCTTGGACCAGTCTTTTATTACAGGTCATGGAAGCCGACAGGTGCGTCAGCCCTATCATTGGACTTATGCCGCTTATGGAGAAATCCTGCCCGGCTGGGTGTCCGGCGGGCCCAACAGCAACACCGTGGGGGCGGATGCCGCCCTGCGGACTTTGATCGGGTTGGGTACGCCGCCGGCCAAGTGCTATTTGGACATGTGTGAAGATGCGGGCTCTTACGCTTCCAACGAAGGAGAAATCACCGCCAACGCGGCTTTGGTTTTTCTGACGGGTTTTATATCTTTTTTCGAACTGCCTTAATTTTCAGGAACAAACGCTTTTTGAACTATTTTTTTCGGCCGCTTTCGACCAAAGCTCTTTAATGAACAAAAAACGGCAAAGTTCCGTCTGTCAGATACATCTGGTTCCCGCCTTGGCTGTCCATGATATAAATGCCGGTTGTCCCCGTCCGATCCGATTGAAACACGAATTTTTCCGCACCTGCGCTGAAATGTCTGACCCATCCGGGCACTTAAATATTCAGGAAAACCACAGATTGCCCTGAAACAAACCGCCGACCGGAGGCTTCCCCTGCAGCTCCAGTCGGCGGTTTCCCACAACGGCGAAAAACAGCCGGCTTAATTTTTTCATTCCCGGCAAATTCTTAAATTAGGTCTTGGGCCGGCCAGACAGCCTGGCCGACCGAGCAGCAGTTTGTCTCGACGCTCATTTCACAATAGCCAATTTTCGGATCCCTTGACGTTCTTCGCGCCCTTGTACGGTTAAAACTACTTGATACATATACACGCCCGGGGCAATGCCCGAAGTGCTCCAGGCCAGCGTGTTCTCGCCCGCCGGGGTTGCGCTCAATTCGGCAATGCGCTCTCCGGTCAGGCTGTAGATGTTGATTTTGACAAAATCAGCCTGGGCGGCTTTCCAGGCAAAGCGAACCCGATCTTTCGCCGGGTTGGGGAAAGCCAAAACTTGTTGATTGCCGAAATCGATTTCCGCGCGCGGTGTGGAAGTCGAGGTCGCCTGAAGCGTGGGCGTAGTCGTCGTTGTGGGTGAAGGGCTGGGGGTGGGGGTCAGCGTGGCGCTGGGCAACCTCGACACGATTACTGACTTCTACACCTGGGAGGACCTCATCGAGCTCACCGAGGACCTCGTCCACTCGCTCGTCCTC
>JAAXVQ010000416.1 GCA_013335425.1 Candidatus Firestoneibacteriota bacterium
GGATCTTTCGAGCCGATCGCGATGACGACGGGTACTTCTTCGGACCGGTGTTTAACGAACTTGTGACGAGCCGCGATGGTGTGCACTGGTTGCGGGAGGAAGGTGATCGGCCGCCGTTACTCGACGTTGGTCCTACCGGCACCTGGGACAGCGGTATGGTGTACGCGAACTATCTCCTCCGCGATGGAGATCGGCTGCGGTTGTAATGGCGCGCTTGCGTCAGTTTTTCCAAAGTGTCCAACGGCATGGTCATGGCCGGATACCTCGTCGACGGGTTAAATAGAAAAAGCCGCCGAGCACGCCCAGCCAAACGGCGCCCCAAAGGTACGTGCCCGGGCCGATGGTTTGGGTGAAACTCGGAAAAAGCGAAGGCGTTATTTTCAAAGCCTGCCAAAGCTTAAGCTTCGGGGCCAGGTAACGCAGTACGGGCAGGGCCGTGCACAGCCAGGTCAAACCCACCCCCGCGCCGGCCAACAGCGCGGTCAGCAAAATCCGCTTGCGACCGAAGCGTTCCAAACGTTCCCAACCGGCCGGCACCAGTACAAAGAGCAGAACCGCACCCGGCAGGGCGTTGCGGGAAAACACGGACGAGCTGCCGGTAAAATCCACGAACAAACTCATGAACAAATACTCAACCACAAACAAACCGCCGATAAACCTGCGGGTCTTTTTAATTTCCACCGGACCTGAAAAAACGCCCAAAAGCCCCAGGAGCAAAACCGGCGAAACGGCCGCCAAACCGAAATCCCGGTCCAGGATCAAGCCCAGCGCGTGGTCCAAGGTATCGCGGGAAAAAAACGGATGAAACTCGCCGTAATGCCCTTGCGTCAATTGTCCGCCGTAGAGCGAAACAAAAACAGATACATACAACCAACCCGAAAGCAGCGCCCCCAAGGCGCCGCCGGCCAAAAGCCGAAAGTTGCGGCGGGGTATCCAAAAAGCGGCCAGCCCTAAAATCAAAGCCAGGGGAATGTATTTGGGATAGAACCAAGGAAGCGCCAGGGCTGCTGCCAAAACGCCGAGTAAGCCCCCAGTGCCGCTTTTTTGCCAGGCCAAAACCCCCAAACCCAACACCAGAGAGGCAGGCAGCTCGGTGTAAATCAAATCGAAATAAGTGCCCAGGGGCGGGCTGGCCAGCATCAGCGCCCAGACTGCCAGCGCAGCCGCCGGAGAAACTTTCAGGCCGCGCAGGAACTGATGCACCACCACGGCCAGGCCTGCGGCCGCGAGCATCACCAGCCAAGCGGCGCCGAAACGCCCCAGCAGGGCGTAACCCGGCGCCAGCAGCCCGGAAAGCAGGGGGAAATGCTTTGAGATCAGTTTGCCCCCCAGGGTGGGCACGCCGTGGAAATCCAAAGACTCGCCCGGATAAAAATGCCGGTAATCCCTCTGCGCCATATTGTCGGTCAAATCCAAATCCCGGTCATGGACCAAGCTGTGGGTCATAAGCAGATAGTGCGGTTCATCGCCCGTGGGCGGATACACGGTGGTGGTCCAAAGGCCCAGCCCCAAGTAGAAAAGAAATCCCAATCCCAGCAGCACGGGCCAACGCGCATACGCCGTCGGGGCCAAGGTCCGTGACGGGCGGGTTCTATGCCAAACGCCCCAACCCAGCAATCCGAACCAAGGCAGGGTCAGCCAGGGACCCGCCCAGAGCAGATACAAGTACACGCCGGGGGCCAGGGACACAAACCCGTCGTGACCGGGCCACTGAATTTTGCCGAGCACTTCCAGAGCAAGATGCCCCCCCAGACGCAAAAAAAGCGGGCTCAACAGGGGCCCAGCCCCCAGCAAAACCCAAGGTGCCCAAAGCCAGGCCGATTGCCGCCGAGCCTGCGCCTGGGAAAGTCCCAAACTCCAATTGCCCAGACGAGCGGTAAGCTCACCCAGCAGCCAAGCCAGCAACACCCCGCCCAAGAGCGAAGCCGGCCATAGCAACAGTTTCTCCGTTGGCTGCGTCAGCGTATCTGTCAGCCAAAACCGGGCGCAGCCGAACGCGGCATAAACGCCCAAGCCCAACCCGCTTAGGGTCCAAAGCCAGGTTGCCGGAAGCAGCCGTAACCGATTCAAAAACGACATGCCTCACTCCCCCGGTTTCTGGGCAATGTATTTGTAGATGCGCAGGGCGCTGTTTTGAAAAACCAACGACAACGGCACGCCTTCCGGGGGAAAGGGGAGCTGCATTTCCGGATATAAAAGCACGTAGGTAATTCCCGCGTTGTCCAAGAATTCCCGCGCTTCCAGAGCGTTGGCCTGCGTGTAAAAATACTGTACGGCTTTGGCCCGCTGCACCACCGGCAGGTCCAAAATTTGAGCCGTGCCCATGCCTTCCAAATAGGAATTTTTAAACGTCATGCACGCCACGGCCATGACATCCTGGCGCATCCAAAGCCAATCGGTTTTGGACGACTCGGCCGTGGACGTGTTCGCGGCCGCGGCCGCGGG
>JAAXVQ010000068.1 GCA_013335425.1 Candidatus Firestoneibacteriota bacterium
ATTTGAACAGATCAAAGGCAAAGGTGAAGAAAACATGATTGAAAGCATTGCCATCAGGACAATGGCAAAAGCGTACTATACAACAGAAAATATTGGCCATTATGGACTGGCATTCCCATTTTATACGCATTTTACCTCACCCATACGACGTTATCCGGACCTTCTTGTTCACCGGTTATTGAACACATATCTGGAGGGAAAGGATTCTATCAATAAGGAAGAGCTTGAATCTCAATGTGAACATTCCTCGGAGATGGAGAGAAAAGCAGAAAGTGCTGAAAGAATGTCGGTCAAATACAAGCAGGCTGAGTATATGATGGACAAGGTGGGACAAATATTTGACGGATTGATATCAGGAGTAAGCAAATGGGGAATTTTTGTTGAAATCGTTGGAACAAAATGCGAAGGAATGGTCCCAAAGCCGTCATTTCGGCATTTTGATTCATAAGCAGTACCAGGACCAATAACAACGGCAGCATGGTCACCAGCACGCCCAGTGTTATCAACTTCCTGGTCAAGCTCCAAGGTTTGGAAGCCGACATAAGTAACCTCCCTTAAAACCGAATAAGCATTTCAAGTTCGACGTGGACGAATTAAAACCCGCCGGACTGATTCCCGGAAATCTTTCCGGGTTTAAAGGCCAAGGTCAAAGGATCAATTTTTCTTCGTCCACCACCCGTCAGGGCCGGAAAAGACCGGGGAGTTCGTCCACCGGCTCCCGCATTCCCCGACCGCGATCCGTTACCGGGAGCGGCAGACTCTTGCCGATCCTTTAAACCGCCGACAATTCCTACCACGCTCGTCAGGGAAAGCACCACGTCCCTGAGCACCTCCACTTGGGACGTCAGCTCTTCCGAGGTGGAGGCGGCCTCCTGGGCGGTTGAGGCATTGGTTTGGGTAGCGCTGTCCATGCGCGCAATGGCCGCGTTGATCTGTTGGATACCTTCGGAATTTTCGCTGTTGGCATGTTCGATTTGAGCCACCAGCGCGCTGACTTGGCTGGCCCCTTGGGCAATGTTTTTAAAGGTTTGCGCTACCTCCTGGGCTATTTGTACGCCGCCGTCCGTGCGGCGGGAGGATTCTTGGACCAGCGTTGCCGTATTTTTAGCCGCTTCGGCCGAGCGTTGCGCCAAGTTGCGCACCTCTTCGGCCACCACCGCGAACCCTTTGCCCGCTTCCCCGGCCCGAGCCGCTTCCACCGCCGCATTGAGCGCCAGGAGATTGGTCTGAAAAGCGATCTCGTCGATGGTCTTGAGTATCTTGGTGGTTTCATCCGAGGCATTTTTAATTTCATTCACCGCGGCAGCCATCTCTTCGACCTTATGCATGCCTTCGTTGGCGCTGACCTTCAGGGTGGCTGCCAGTTCATTGGCGGATTTGGCCACCACCACGCTCTGCTCGGTTTTACCGGTAATGGTTGCCAGGTTGGCGCTGGTTTCCTGAATGGCCATGGCTTGGTTGTTGGACCCTTGCGCCAGGGTCTGCGCGGCTACGGAAACCTGGTTGGCGGCCGCGCCGCTTTGTTCCGAAGCCTCGGAAAGCCCCCGGGTAATTTTCGCGATGTTGAACGTGGCCGAATGGGCGATGAAAAACGCCGCCAATACCGATCCGCCCATAGTCAGCAAAGCGAGCAAAAGCAACGAAACGTTTTGTACCCGCCCGGCTGATTTCAACTCGTTGACCAGATCGTAAAAATCCTCTTCATAGACGGAGACGCCGATCACCCAGTCCAGTTTGGCGTAATATTGAAAATAAACCCGTTTTAAACGCGGGGTGGTTTCCCCGGGATTTTTCATATAATAAGTTTCTTCACCGATCTCGTCCGCCCCCAAACGGGGCGCAGCTTCGCAAATGTTTCGGGCAAAATACTTACCCGTAGGGTCTTGGGTGTTCCAAAGCGATTCCCCGTCGCGTTTTCTGTCCTTGGAAAGGATATACGTTCCCCGGCGGTCTCCGGACCCCTGAAGAATATAAACATAACCGGATTTGCCGATTTTAAACTTTTCATACTCAGCGAATAGTTTGGTACGGGCATCTTCAAATACGGCGCTATTGCCGCCTCCCGGCGCGTTTTTACCGACGGCCACTTCCGCCATGGCCAATTCGCACATTTGGTAGGCCCGGCGGTCTTCTTCCTTAAGACTATCGGCTGCCACGGTCAGGGTGTTTTTTTCAGCCAGAGCCACACTGCGCTGGTTGAGAAAAATAACCACGCCATACATCAGCATGATCGGGAGCGTTCCCACCAAAATGCCGAAAACAAGAATCTTTTGTTTAAGGCCCAACTCTGTAAACATATACCCGCCTCCTCAATAGTTACCGGTCTACGCCATGTTTCCCAAAGCGGCGACTTCATCGCCCGTGATCACTTTGCTGATGTCCAGCAGGATGGTGACGCGCTCGGAAGTTTTTCCCATGCCCAGGATAAAATCCGTATTGACTTCCAAGCCGAAAGCCGGCGGTTCGTCAATTCGCTCGGCGTCTATGTTCAGGACTTCGGAGACGCTGTCCACCAATATGCCCATTTCGATCTTGCCCACGTCCGCCACAATGATGCAGGACAGGGGCGTGCGTTCGGCCGCGGGCATGCTGAACTTTTGCCGTAAATCCGTGACCGGGATCACCTTGCCGCGAAGGTTGATCACGCCCAGCACGAACGTGGGCGTGCGCGGCACGGGGGTTATATCCATCATGCCGATAATTTCCCTAACCCGGAGGATCTCCAAACCGTATTCCTCGCCCGCCAGGCGGAAGGTAAGATACTTGCCTCCCAGTTGTTTCTTCTTGCCTTCCAAAGTGGTGCCGACCGCGTTACTCATGTTCATAACTCCTTTCAAGCATTAGGCTTGGGCGGCTTCCGCCAATTCCCGGCCTTGCGCAATCCGCATAATGCTGCCCACATCCAAAATGAGGCTGATGCGCCCGTCTCCCAAGATGGCCGCTCCCGAAGTGCCGGAGGTTTTCCCCAAAGTTGCCGGCAGGGACTTGATGACCAGTTGCTGCTGCCCCAAAAGCGAATCCGCCAAAAGCGCGCAAGTCTCGCCTTCGTGCTCCACCACCAAGAGCAACCCTTGGGTGGGGTTTTCCACCGCGCCTTGCACATTGAAAAGTTTGTGCAGGCGGAAGATCGGAATAAGGCGCTCGCGCAACTTGACCATTTCCCCCTGTCCGGTTACCGTAAAAAGCGCCGCCGGCGCCGGACGAAAAGCCTGACGGACGTTGAGCGTGGGCAACAGGTAGTGCTGCGACCCGACCTGCAGCAGCATACCGTCAATAATCGCCAGAGTTAAGGGGATGCGCATGGAGAAAACCGTGCCTTGCCCGGCAGCGGATTGGATGTCAATGCCGCCGCGAATGGACTCCACGTTTTTCTTAACCACGTCGAGACCCACGCCCCGCCCGGAAACCTCCGTGACTTTTTCCGCCGTGGAAAAACCGGGAAGAAAGATCAGTTTGAAAATCTCCGCGTCCGAGAGCGTGCGATCGCTTTCCACCAGCCCTTTTTCCAAAGCCTTTTTAAAGATCCGTTCACGATCCAAGCCCTTGCCGTCATCGTGCAGTTCAATAATGATGTTGCCCGCCGTGTGATAGGCCCGCAGCAAAATGTTACCGGTTTCAGGCTTGCCGGCCGCCAGGCGGATTTCGGGTTTTTCAATGCCGTGATCCACGGCATTGCGCAGCATATGCACCAAGGGGTCGTTGATGGTTTCCACCATGTTGCGGTCGATCTCCGTGTCTTCCCCTTCCATTTTAAACGTTACCTGTTTACGGGATTTTTTAGCCACGTCCCGCACCAAACGTTCCATTTTCTGAAACGTGGCCTTTAAGGGCACCATGCGCAGGGACATGCTTAAATCCTGGAGTTCACGGGTGATTTTTTCCAGTTGTACAATGTTGCGTCCCAGCACCCGGTTCCCGCCGGCGCGGGCGCCTTCCTGCGCGGCGATCATGGCGTGGGTGATCACAAGCTCTCCCACCATATTAATTAAGCCGTCGAGTTTGTCCGTGCTGACCCTGACCGTGGTCGAAGAAGCGCCGGGGAGGGCTGAGGCCGAACCGGAACCGGTTTCCGCAGTAGCCCTTTCGGTCATTTCCGACGCCGCGCCTGAAACCTTAATCTCAGGTATTACGGGTATGATAGGTTCCGGTTTTTTCGGCTCCGCAGCCCGGGCAGGGGCCGAAACCGCGGGCACCGCCGGGGTTGACGCCTCTGGGGCTGTTATGGGTGCGCCCCCGGGTGCGGGCAAATCCAGGCGCTCCATCAAATCACGGTAGTTCGGCGGCAAGGGCTTGACCGACCCGGTGGCCGGGTCCTGCAACTGTTGGATCATCCACTTGAGCGTGTCCGCCGATTCCAGCGCCAAGTCCGCATAGACCCCGGTCAGTTGCAACTCGCCCTTGCGTGCGCGGTCCAAAAGCATTTCCCCATGGTGGGCCAAATCCTTGATCCGCCCCAGGCCCAGAAAACTCGAGGTGCCTTTGGTGGAATGAAACGCGCGAAAGACGCTGTTTAAACTTTCCTGGTCACCCGGAGCGCTTTCCAACTTCAACAAACAAGCTTCGGAATTCTCCAAGTGTTCCAAAGTCTCGTTGATGAACTCAGACAAAATTTCCGGGTCCGCGTCCGCAACGTTGTCTCCGGTCATTTCCGTCTCAACAGTAGCCGCCACTGGCTCCGGGAGAACCGGCGCCGCAGGGGCAACCGTCGGAACCAACACCCGCGCCTCTTCCGCCGGCTCCATCATTTCCTGCAAAGCTGCCAATTGCCGCCCCAATTTTCGGGTGGTGGCCGTGAAATCATCACCGGCCTGAGTTTTTAACAAAGCCGCCAAGGCGAGGGTTTGCGCATGTTTTTCCAAAGCACGCTCCGAGAGCGGCACGCCGGCGGGCAACGCCGACAACAGGTTCTCGGCCCGCGAGATTTCCTCGGCGTGGCCGGGCTCCAAGCTCATGACCAACATTGCCAGTTCATCCAAAACCATGTCCGTCGTCCTCTCAAGCGGGCTTTCAGACCAAGCTGACGTTACTATCGGCCAATCAAGCGGTTCTATTAACTCCCCAAAACAAAACTCGCTTCCCCGTCAAGACTCTAAGGAGGATCTTTTTTACCAGAAACTCAACTTTAAAAAATTTAGCTAAAAGTGCTGTGGTCACCTCGAGCGCAGCGAGAGGTCTGTAAAAAAAACTTTTGATTAAAAACTTTTCCAGATTCCTCACTTCGTTCGGAATGATAAAAAATGGAGAGAACTAAGTTTTACTAAAGTTGAGTTTAGATTACAGTTCGCAAGGCCCGGGCCGATACTTGCATGGGAGGGGAAAATTCCCAAGGAGAAGACGCCATGCCTGCCATGCCCACACTCAGTTCCACCAAAGATTTGCTGATCCAATTTCTTCAACGCTTGGGCGCCGGAGAAGCCCCGGAAAACATCAAACCGCGTTTGCGTCAGATCCTCCTGCAAACCTCTCCTCTGGAAATCGCCCATTTGGAGAGCGAACTTATGCGGGAAAAACATCCGCGCCAAGACTTGCTCCGCCTCTATGGGCTGCAAGTGGAACTTTTCGAAGAAATGTACGCCCGCTGATCACCGCCCGCGACACGTGCATGGTCCCGGCTACGACCGCATGAATGTTCAGGGAAACCACAGGTTTCCCTGACGCAAACGCCGATGCGTTTTGCTTTCCTTCCTAACTTAGTCGGGGTGCTTCGCCCCCGAACCCCCGCCTCTGTTCTATGATGAGGCGCGGGGCTAACCTGATTCTAATGGTTTCCTAACCTCTCTCTGGCCGACTTTTCCTTGACCCACCCGGGTTTCCCTATGCTACACTACGCCAGTAGCTGGTTCCTGTTGCGGAAGAGCCTATTTATTATTCCCCTCCCCAGGACTTGGCGGGAGGGGACGAAGGGGAGGGGGTAAAAACCTTATATTAAAAGGTTTGTCCCCTCACCTTTATCCTCTCCCACAAGGGGAGAGGAATTTAAAAAACAAAAGTGCCCTCTCCACAACAAGAACTAGTTAGGAGGAGCCCCATGCCCAAGGCCAAAATTCTCATTGTGGAAGACGATCGGGACATTGCCGAGTTGATCCAATATAACCTGGCCAAAGAAGGCTACACGGTCGTCTCGGCCAACAACGGTGAAAAGGGCTTCCAGCTTGCCAAAAGTTCCCTGCCCGATTTGATCGTGTTGGACTTGATGCTGCCGGGCATGGACGGCTTGGAGGTCTGTAAACTCCTGAAAGCCGAGCCGAAGACGCAAGGTATTCCCGTGGTCATGCTGACCGCTAAAAGCGAGGAAAGCGACGTGGTGACCGGCTTGGAGTTGGGCGCCGAGGACTATATCGCCAAGCCTTTTTCCCCCAAAATTCTGGTGGCCCGCCTGCGGACCGTTCTGCGCAGGAAACAGAAAAAGACCAATACCACTGATGAGACCTTGAAAATTCACGACTTGGTCATTAACCCCGGACGCCATGAACTTTTAATCGCGGGTAAACCCGTGGACTTGACGTTCACGGAATTCAAAATGCTCCAACTGCTGGCCGCGCGCCCAGGCTGGGTGTTTTCGCGCTATCAAATCTTGGAAGCCGTGCGCGGGGTGGATTATTCGGTGACCGATCGGGCCGTGGACGTGCAAATCGTCGGTTTGCGGAAAAAGCTGGGACGCGCCGGCCGCTACATTGAAACGGTCCGCGGCGTCGGCTACCGTTTTCAGGAATAACCATGCGCAAACCTAAATTGCGCGGACTCTTGTTCGGGGCGTTTTTATTGCTGCTGTTGGGTTTCTCCGGTGCCTTCCTGGGGATTGCGGTGGAGACGTTCACCAAATTCTATTATGTGGAAACCATCCATAACCTCGAAATCAAAGCAGGCTTGGTCACCCGCGAAGTGGCGCCGCTGCTGGCACAAAAAAACCACCCGGGTCTGGAAGACTTCTGCCGCGCCCTGGCCAAAACCGCCGGTGCCCGCATTACCCTGATCCTTCCCACGGGGCAAGTGCTGGCCGATTCCGAAGACGACCCCGCGCTCATGGAAAACCATGCGGACCGCCCGGAGGTGATGGGTGCCCTGGCCGGCAGCGTCAGTACCGCCGAACGCTTCAGCTATACGCTCCACCAGAACATGCTCTACCTGGCCCTGCCCCACTCCCTGCCGCTTCCGTCCGCAACCACGGTCGTTATCCGTTTGGCTATACCCACCACCACCATGAGCCGCTCGCTGCATCACCTGTATTGGCGTTTCGGTATATTGACCGTCCTGATTCTCATGTTCGGCGCCGCCTACGGTTTATGGATGGCGCAAAAAATCAGCCGGCCTTTGGAAGACATGCGCCGACAAGCTGCCCGCTTTGCTCAGGGAGAACTTGACCAAAAGATCGCGCCTGTTGGCCTGGAGGAAATCAATTCTCTGGCCGAGAGCTTGAATCTCATGGCCGCGCAATGGCATGAGCGCATCCAGGCGCATGTCCGCAAGCAACAGGAACAAACGGCGATTCTCACCAGCATGGAAGAAGGCGTGATCGCCGTAGACCGCGCTGGACAAATTCTTGAAATCAACCAAGCCGCCCGCAAGTTTCTCAACCTCGACAACCCCGGCGTGCGGGGGCGCGTCTTGGCCGAGGTGGTCCGCAACAGCCAGTTGCAGGCCATTCTCACCCGGACGCTTTCCGGGTCAACCACCGTCTCCGGCGAGCTGATCATCCCGGGAGAACCGGAACGCTTTTTGCAAGTGCAGGCGTCGGTACTGCGTGATGCCCAGGGCCAAGACCAGGGTGCCGTGTTGGTACTCAACGACCTTACCCACCTTCGGCGCCTGGAAAACTTGCGCCGGGAATTTGTCGCCAATGTTTCGCATGAACTTAAAACCCCGATTACCGCCATTCAAGGTTTCGTGGAAACCCTTCAGGAAGGCGCCCTGAAAAACCCCGTGGACGCCAAACACTTCCTGCAAATCATCGAGCAGCAAAGCCGACGCTTGAACACCATTATCGAAGATCTGCTCTCGCTCTCCCGCATAGAACAAGAAGCGGAGAAAGCATCCCTGGCTTTAACCGTCGCTTTGCTGCAACCGGTGCTGGGCTCGGCTCTGGCTCTGTGCCAACCGGCCGCCGCTGCCAAAAAAATCACCTTGGAACTGGCCTGCCCCGGAACATTACAACTGCCCATGAACGACCGGCTGTTGGAGCAAGCCGTGGTAAATTACCTCAACAACGCCATTGCCTACAGCGGGGCGCGAACCACGGTTCGACTGGAGGGCGAGATGATCGGGTCCGAAATCGCCATCCGGGTGGCCGATCAGGGCCCTGGCATTGCCGCCGAACATCTCCCCCGCTTGTTTGAGCGCTTCTACCGCGTGGACAAAAGCCGCAGCCGCGAGGCCGGCGGCTCGGGCTTGGGGTTGGCCATCGTTAAACACATTGTCCAGGCTCACGGCGGCCGCGTCGGCGTGGAAAGCGTCGTCGGCTCCGGCAGCGTATTTTCCCTTTATCTTCCCGCCAACCGATAACAGACAGCCACTCAGATTTTAACTCACCAGGCTAAGTTTTCTATCCGATTTTTATTGTGGAAAAATCTTTTCATAATTCCCCTCCCCAGGACTTGGTGGGAGGGGACGAAGGG
>JAAXVQ010000417.1 GCA_013335425.1 Candidatus Firestoneibacteriota bacterium
AAAAATCAAGCCCTGGAAGCCGCCGCGCACAAATTGCAGCAGAGCCAGTCGGATAAAACCGCGGCCGATCAGAAAACGCTGGCCGCCCAGGCGGCGCAAGCCGAGGAGGCGCGTCTGCGCGCCGCGGCGGAGCGGGAAAACGAGATGCTCCGCAGGGCCCAGACCATCAAGAACGCTCAGGTCAGCCGGGAGGCGCGCGGGTTGGTCATCAATCTCTCCGGCAAGGTGCTTTTCGACAGCGGCAGTTCACGCCTGCAAACAGGGGCTTTCGGCCAATTGGACGAAGTGGCCACGCTGATTAAAGCCTACCCGGATTATCGCGTAAAAATTGAAGGGCATACGGACGCGAGCGGCGAATTGTTGGCCAACAACCTGCTTTCCCAAGCCCGCGCCGAGAGCGTTTCCAACTATTTGAATCAAAAAGGGATTTCCTTGGACCATCTGCAATCCGTGGGCTTGGGCCCGGCGCGCCCCTTGGTTTCCAACCGCACCCCGGCCGGGCGTCAGCAAAACCGCCGGGTGGAAATTATTTTGGAACACCCGCCCGAGAAGGCGGCACCATGACGCCGGGGCGTAGGTCGCATCGCAGGGGAAAGTTTTTCGGAGCCGCGTTGTGGGGAACGTTGCTGATCATGGTTGCCGGCTGCGTGACGCCGCATTTGAGCAAAACTCCGGAAAATGTTTTGCGCTATCCGTACGTCGCCGTTTCCCCCCAGGAATTGGCGGACTTCAAGACTCAGGTGGCCGCCCATCCCGCGAACCTAAAAAGCGCCGCCGCTTATTTTTGGCTGGCGCAGGATGCGTTCAACCATTCCGATTGGGAAACCGCCGATAAAGGCTATGGGGATCTGATCAAACGGTTTCCGCATTCCGAATGGGCGGGATTGGCCCGGCTCATGCAAGGGCGCACGCACGTGAAGTTGAAAAACGCTGCGGGCGCGTTGACGTTGTTGTATGCGCTGGTCAAACCCTCGGCAAAAACCGAACCGGAACTTAGGACCGCAGCTTTGGGCGTGGGCAAAGACATCATCAATGACGCGCTCACTTTGCCCGAATTGGGCAAGGTGCGTACCGCGTATGCCGACACTCCCTGGGCCTCCCAAGCACTGTTTGTTTCAGGTAAGCGCCTGCTCGATGCCGGCAGCCCGGATCAGGCTGTGCAGATTTTTTCCCAATTTTTGCAAAATTACCCGGAGCACGAGTTCGCTGCCGCGGCCCGCGAATTGCTGGAAAAAACCGCACGTCTGGCGCCTCTCAACCGGCACAAACTGGGATGCTTGCTCCCCCTGACGGGTCCTTATGCACCCTATGGCCGGGCCCTAAAACAGGGTTTGGACCTGGCCCTGCAACAAATCAATGTTAAACGTTCTGAAAACGACCAACTGGTCCTCGTGCCCATGGACAGCGAGGCCAACACCGCGCTCGCCGTCGCCGGATTGAAAAAATTGGCGGAGGAGGAAAAGGTGCTGGCGGTCATCGGCCCCGTGCTTTCGGCGTCGGCCAAAGCGCTGCTCCCGGAACTGCCCCGCTGGCGCATCCCCGTGATCAGCCCCTCGGCCTCGGATCCGGGCCTGGCCGGGCAATCGACGTATTTTTTCCGCTATTTGCTGACCAACGAACAGCAGGGCGAGGCTATGGCCGAGTACCTGATTTTGCGCCGCGGCTTCAAACGGATCGGCATTCTGCACTCCGAAAGCCGCTACGACCGCAGTTTGGCCGGGGCGTTTGAGAAAAAAGCCGCCCTGCTGGGATGCGAAGTGGCCGCCAACGTCGAGTACGCGGCCGGGACCACGGATTTTAAGGAGTCGCTGCTGGCATTGGGCGGCGTGGATCCGGGGCCCATGAAAAATCGGGAATTGGAAGAACGCAAAAGCCTGGACGCGCTGCTGGAGTCCTGGAGTCAGCAGGTCGCGGATTTGCTGGCGCCGGATGCTCAGAAAGTCACCCCGGCCCAGGCGGCGTTGGCCACCCCGGTGCCGGGCAAGCGCGTGGCCATCATCCGGTTTTCCGAGGACGGCAGCCAGACACAGATGGAGCAAATGGGGAAAAAAGTGTCCGAACGTTTTTCCTACGCCCTGGCAGCCAAAGCCGGGTTGGAAGTGCTGACGCAGCGTCAGACTTTCGACACGTTGCGCAAGCTGCAGATATCGCCCTTGGCCTTCAACGCCGAGGGCGCGCGGCGTTTTTCCGAAGCGCTGAACGTGGGTTATGTGGTCACCGGCAGTATTGAACAACAGGACGAAGAGGACCGGGTGGCGGTGCCCGGACACCCGCTCCCCGTGCATTACCTGATCTCGGCGCGCGTGCTTAACGCGCGCACCGGGCAGGTGTTGTGCAATGTTTCCCAGACCTGGGTGAAGATGATCGCCCCCGAGGCCAACGTGCGCAATCTGGAAGCCTTGTATCTGCCGGTGGCTTTGGAGGACGCGCTTTCCCTGA
>JAAXVQ010000418.1 GCA_013335425.1 Candidatus Firestoneibacteriota bacterium
ATTCATGTGTGCACCATGTCCATGGACGTCATGGGCATTAAAAAGGAAGAACTGATCGATTACCCGCACATGTCCTATGTGGGGGTGGGAACGTTTGTGGACATGTTTTCCAATGCCAAGCAGTGCTGGTTTATGTAAACCGGCTTAATATCAATCAGGAGACCATCATGACGACCGATGAATTAAAAGCTTTGCACGCCGACAAGGAAGTGGACGCGCGCGGCATGGCCTGTCCGGGCCCGCTGCTGGAAGCCAAACGCGCGGTGGCGGAAGTAACGGCAGGACAAATCATGGCCGTGATGTCTTCGGACGAGGGCACCAAATCGGACATGACGCGCTGGGCCAACAAGATGGGGCACACCTACTTGGGCGATGTGGAGCACGACGGCTACTGGACCATTTACGTCAAAGTGAAAGACTAAACCCAAGGCAGGGTGCATGTCCCAAGAACCCAAGATTTTGGTTTTTTCCACCAACAACATTTCCGATCCGGGCATTGATCTGGCGGGTAGCGCGCATATGCCCTACTCTACGGCCGTGCGCGTAATTGCCTTGCCTTGTTCATCGGGCATCAAACCCGCCTGGGTGGTGCATGCGCTCAAGTCCGGATTTGACGGGGTCTTCATTGCCGCTTGCGGCGGCGATTGCGCCTTGGTTCCCAACTGCAACCAGCTCACCGGCAATCTCGTAGCCCAGGCCCAAGCGGGCATGAAAGCGGCGGGGCAAAATCCCAAGCGTTTGAAAATGGCGGCTATTTGTTCGGTTTGCGCCGAACAGTTTGTCAGTCATATGCATAATTTCCAAAAGGAACTTTTGAAACTTGAAACCGTCTAACCGGGAAGACAACACCTACGACGTTATGGTGGTCGGCGCCGGCACTTCCGGCATGGAAGCGTCGCTTTCCTTGGGGGACATGGGGTATAAGGTTTTGTTGGCGGAAAAAGCGCCCTCCATCGGCGGCAAGACCATCTTGCTCAGCAAGGTTTTTCCCACCCTGGATTGCGCCAGTTGCATCTCCACCCCGAAAATGGCGGCCACGGCACATCACCCCAACGTTCGGCTCATGGTCTATACCGAGGTGGAGGACATTGTGCCTGAAAACGGGCGCTTTGTGGCCAAGCTTCGCCAAAAAGCCACTTATGCGGACCCGGCCAAATGCACGGGCTGCGCGCAATGCGAAACGGTCTGCACCGTGGCGGTTCCCGATCAGTACAATTACGGGTTGATCGCGCGGCGGGCCGCGCACATTCCTTTTCCCCAAGCCATTCCCAAGAAAGCCATTGTGGACAAACGCGGCAGCGCGCCTTGCCACGCCGAGTGTCCGGCCGGCGTGCATGCCAGCGGATTTGTGTCCTTGGTGCGCGCGGGTAAATATGCCGAGGGGTTCCGTTTGCACTTGGAAGACGCGCCCTTGGTGGGTGTGCTCAGCCGGGCCTGTTATGCGCCCTGCGAGGGAGCCTGCACGCGGGGGGACGATGAAGGCGCGGTGAACATCCGCGCCGTCAAGCGTTTCATGGTGGACCGCTATTACGCCGAACACCCGGAACCCGAGTATGGGGTGCCGGCTGAGTTGCTGCCGACGAAGGTGGCGGTGGTGGGTTCAGGACCGGCGGGGCTTTCGGCCGCTTATTTTCTGGCACGTGCCGGGCATAGGGTCACGGTGTTTGAATCCGAGGCGCAAGCTGGCGGCATGCTGCGCTACGGACTGCCCTCGTACCGTCTGCCCAAAGACGTGGTGGACCGCGATCTGAAAAACGTTACCGCCCTGGGTGTGGAAATTAAAACCCATACCCGCGTCACTTCGCTGGCAGCTTTGCAAACCCAGGGGTTTGCCGGCATCGTGGTGGCCGTCGGCGGCAAAGAGCCGCGCCCGGTTTCCATCGCGGGTCTGGACTTGGTGACGGCCAGTGACTGCATGAGCTTTTTGCACGAATGTTCGGACACGGCTTGTCGGGATCAGCGCGGCGAAATAGCCGATAAGCACGTGGTGGTCATCGGCGGCGGCAACGTGGCCATTGACGTGGCGCGTTCTTCACTGCGCCTGGGGGCCAAAAGCGTGACCGTGCTCTGCCTGGAGTGCCGCAAAGACATGCCCGCGCATTCGTTTGAAATTCAGGAAGCCCAGGAAGAGGGCATCGTTTTTCATCCGGCTTCCGTAACCGAACGGATTTTTTCCACCCCCGCAGGAAGCATGCTGGAATTTCTCGAAGTGGAATCCTTCAGTTTTGCGGGTGGGCAGTCCCAGATCAAGACTGTTCCAGGGAGCGCTCAACAGATCCGGGCCGACACCGTGGTGCTGGCCGTGGGGCTTTCTCCCAGCACGGGTTTGTTCGCCACGGAACTCAAACTCAATAAAAACAAGACCATCCAAGTCAACGAACGGACTATGGAAACCAGCCTGCCGGGCGTGTTCGCGGCCGGCGACGGGGTCATTG
>JAAXVQ010000419.1 GCA_013335425.1 Candidatus Firestoneibacteriota bacterium
CTTGCACCGCTCCGGGCTTATCCAAGCGGCCAAGGTCCGGTCCCGGGCAGGCCTGCGGAAGCGCTGTCCCGCGATTTAAATCCAAAAAATACTCTTGTTATCCTTTTTTAAAAAGCCGACAATAGTACAAATACATCACATTGGATTCGGCATGTCGCGGAAAAAGCGAAACAGAAAAAAGCGTTTTACTCACCCGGCGCATGCACGCGCCCGCCGCCGTTCGTCTCCGCGCCGTTCCCCGACGGCACGTAAACCCGTCGCGCAGTCGGCGATGCCTATCGGGTGGTTGCAGGGGCGGTTGCTCCGCGCCGCCTTGCTTGTCAAGCTTAAGGCCCCGGTGGTTTGGCGGGTGTTCGCGCCGGCGTGCGTCTTCTCTATGTGGGCGGCGGTGCTGGTTTCGGCCTGGGTGTTTTTAACCCGAACGCCGCCCGAGGATCTGTGGCGCGCTTACCCGGCGGCCATCGAAGGGTTTCAACAAACGCCGCGGGGATGGCTTTTTTTATTGCGCAACGGGTTGGAGATTCCTTACTGTGACGGTTTGAATCTGAATTCGGACCAGCGACTGGAGCAGTCTGATTTGGAAACGGTCCTAAGCCAGGCGTATGTGCCGGGTGAAGCCTCCCTGCCGGTCGGTGCCGGGAAAGAACCCGGGCGGTTTCGGAATTATGACCTGCTTAAAGCGGCCTACGGCGCCACGCCCGATGAAGTGCGGCGTAATTTGGTGACCGTTGATTTTTGCGGGTTGGACGTGGCTTTCAACGTCCAAAACGGCGCGGCCGCGGCTCTGCGGGACGCGGCGGCAGCGTTGTCGGCCGATCCCGAAGCCGCTGCTTATGTTCGCCTGGTGGCGGGGAAGCGGTTGTCGGCAAAGCGGGGCGGCAGACTCAAACGCAGCCCCAACATATCTTCCTGGTATTGGCGCAATATTGCCGGTACGCAAAGATTGTCGGCGCACAGTTTTGGAATTGCGCTTGATTTGAATAAGCCCAATCCAACCCGGCCCGCCTATTGGCGCTGGGTTTCCCTGGGGCGTTTCCCCCGGGGGTTTGAAGATGTGACCGCGCTGGAGCCCGTCTCCTGGCGGGTGATCGATATTTTTGAAAAGCACGGGTTTATTTGGGGCGGCAAGTGGCATCATTTTGATACCATGCATTTTGAATATCGCCCGGAATTTTTTGCTTCCCGGCGGCCCCAGCAGGCCTGCGAGGGCGGCCGACAAGCGCACAAGGAGGCTTGGCGTCCATGAGCAATACCAAGGCGATTCATTTGAAAAACTATAAAAAGTTCATGCTGGCGCGCGGCGGAGAAGGTGTTGGGCAACGGGGACGGCAAAATCATCCAAACCATCGGGGCCTACGACGCCGGCGAGACCTTGCATGGGATTTACCGGGTGTTTGTTTCCTTTATGGACACCCGCTTCATCGCGTCGCGCGGACAAATGTTGTGGCAGCGTTATTACGATACGGGTGAAATGCAGGTGGTGAAAAACGAACCTAAAATGGTCGAATTGGAACTGAAGAATTTTCCCGACCTCCCGCTGGGGCATGAGCACGAGTTGATCGGCTGGATGGGGGAAGCGTTGCGGATCACGGGTGTTTCGGGCATCAATGTCGCCCACCCGAGCTGTTGCGCCCGGGGAGACGGGGTTTGCCGTTTTGTTTTGAGTTGGGAGTAGCGCGGGCGAGGGCGACATTTTGCTTGCGCCCGGGGCCCGGGCAGGCGAAAATAAATCAATTAATCAGTCGGGACATGGGAGGTACGTCATGAAGAAACTGCTGGGAATTTTGGTTCTGCTTTTATGCGCCAGTACCGTCTGGGCGGCGCCCGTCAAGCTATATCCCGGAGCGGTGCAGGACGGGAGCGAGACCGGTCATTTTCAAGCCGTCAAGGCCAAGTCCAGTCCTGCGCTGCGGGCCAAAATGGGGCAAGAGACTTTTTACGTCACCCCGGACAAGTTTGAAAAGGTCTATGCATTCTATAAAAAGCTGTACCCCGAGACCAACCTCAGCCTCAGAAAACTCAATGTGCCCATGCACGGTGGCGGTGTTTTCAGCGAAGCCTATTTTTGTCTGGACGGCATCCGCAACCTCCGCCGCTCCAAACACTGGCTGAAAATTCAATCGCCGTTTATTTCCGCCGCGGGTTCCAACGGCCCGCATTACCGGGCCAATGCGGAAAACCTGACGGTTATTGTCGTCGTTTCGAAATAACCGGGTTTCCCCCGCCTCATGCCCGCTAAACCCCCGAATCAGGCCCGGCAGGAAATCCTCCGGCTGCGGCGGGAGCTTAAGCGGCACAATCGTCTGTACTACGACCGGGCTCAGCCCGAGATTTCCGATCAAACCTACGACCGTTTGCTGCAACGCCTGCGGGAGTTGGAAAACGAACATCCCCAATGGGCTTCGCCGGACTCGCCGACCCAGCGCGTG
>JAAXVQ010000069.1 GCA_013335425.1 Candidatus Firestoneibacteriota bacterium
CTGCTTTTGCAGGGTCACGGCCGATTCGGGATCGTGGACCAGCAGGGTGATTTCTCCGGCCCCGGGTGTTTGTCCGAGTTGTTCCAAATCCTGTAAATTAACCTGGCAGACCGAGGCATCCACGTCCGGGTCGCCGGTCGCGACCGTGCCGACCACCGTGAACATCGCGCTTTTCAAGGAACCGTCGTTACCGATGGCCGTGACGACGACCGGATCGCCGACGCCGATTTTGAGCGTATCGGCCGTGGTTTGGCCGAGCACCATGCCGTTGGCGTCTTCGGCCACAAGATAGCGCCCCGAGGCCGGGTGACGGACATATTTGCAGGCGGCCGGTTCGGTCACCGGGTCAACACCTGTAATGTCCACATTGGCCACGTGCGTGCCCATGGCCAACATGCCTTGGGTGCGCGCCCGCGGCGTGGCGGTTTTTACCTGCGGCAGACCGCGCAGGGAGGCCAGATCTTGGCGCCAATCGCGTAAGCGGAGTTTGGCATCTTGGGCTGCCAACCAGCCTGGGGGAACCAAGCGCAAATGCCCCAGACCGCTTTCGGCCGTAACTCTAAAGAACATATCGACCTTGCCTTGCGACAATCCCAGGGTTATCAGGCAAACTGCGCAACTGACGGCCACGCCCGCCACGCTCAGCAGGGTTCGGCGTTTTTTTCGAGTGAGATTTCTCCAGGCGAAACGGAACGTTGAATTTTTCATGACCGCATGGCCTCCAGAGGATTCAGCTTTACGACGCGTTCCGCCGGCCACCAGGAAGCCAGCAGCGCCGTGATTGCCACGCAGAGCACGGAGCGGATGATATCGGAAGGCAGCAGGAAGGGATGCAAAGCCTTGAGGCGGATGCCCATCATGGCAAAATCCTTCAAACCACCGAAAGTAAGCCCGTGGGAGAACTCCCAGGCCACCAAACCGGCTCCTGCCAGTGTGCCCAGCAATACGCCGCTTAAACCCAGGGCGAGAGATTCGTAGATCAGGGTGGTAATCAGACGGCGGGGGCGACAACCCAAGGCCAAGAGCACGCCGAATTCATGCGTGCGCTCGAACCCGGCCATGAGCATGGTGTTGGCAATGCCGGCAGCGGCCGTAATGAAAATTAGAACCAGGATGAACCGGTTTTCTTGGGCAAAAGTCTTCAAGAGGGTAGCCAGTTGTGGTTGCAGGGTCTGCCAGGATAATATTTCCAGGCCACGCAAATCCGGGTCATGACGCAGGGCGGCGATCAAACTCGGCAGCTCAGCCGGTGTCTTGACCCGCAACATGATTTCGTGGACCCCGTCGGGCATACCCAGAAACTTTTGAAGCGCGGGTAGGGACATGAGAATGCCTTTGCGGTTCACGGAGTCCAAGGCCGTGGAGACCGTGCCCTTAACCTTGAACAGTCCGCCGGCCGGAGCCCCGTCTGCGCTTTGGCCGATCAGGGCCAGGGTATCACCGGGTTTGACGCCCATGACTTGGGCCAGGTTGGCCCCCAGCAACACTTCGCCTGAGCCGGGAAGATCTTTGGGAAGAAAATCTTCCAGTAATCCCTGTGCGTGTATTTCTTTGTCCCAGTCCAATCCGGTAATTAAAGCCGTTTCTCCGTTTTCCTGGAGCGCGGCCAAAACCGGGGCATAGGCGCGAGGCACCACCTGGTTGATGGCCGGGTTTTTCTCAAGGTGGGTCATCAGGTGGGAGGCCTGGTTGATACTGTTCCATAGTTCATGTTTTTTCCGATATTGTTCGGCGTGAATCTGAGCGTGTCCGAGCATGGGCCCGGTCACGGCTTCGAAGACCAGGTTTTCATAGCCGTGGATGAAGCTCATAAACCAAAGCACCGCCACCTGAGCCAGGAAAATGGCTCCCACGCCCAAGGCCGTGCGTTTGGGGTTGCGTCCCAGGTTCCGAAACGCGATGCGCAGATCCGTGGAAAAAGCCATGGGCATTCCTTTCGTGATTCACCGGGCGTCGCTATGCGTCGCGGGCGGACGTGGTGCGTTTCAGGCGGACATTTATCGCCGGGCGGACGTGGAAGTCCGCCCCTACAATAATAATAAAATTATTTTTTTTCCAACCGCGACAGACTGAAGGTGCTCTCGGGTACGCGGGCGCCGTATTGGAGGTCGAGGTAGCGGATTTCGGTGACCCGTCCTTCTTCGTCTTCGTTTTTAAAGACCATGTGGGTCGGGACCCGGCGTCCGGAAAATTCCCGCACGCTGTCGAAGGTCTGGGTGCGCGCCCGGCGTCCCCGTCGGTCAAAGTATTCCATGCGCAAGGGCAGTTGGGCGCTGTCATCGACCCAGAGACGGATTTTTTGCCAACGCCCCACGACCCCGGGTTTGGCCGTGCAAAGCACGATCCAGCCTTTGGGTTCGGCCGCGCGGCCTTCCAGGGTCAGAACAAAATCACCGGCATAGGAGGATTCTTTAACCAAATCGTCGTTGGTGATGTCCGTGCCCATCCAGGAAGCCAGCATCATCGAAGGAGGGATGCGGATCGTACGGGCAATGTTGGGCAGGTAGTTCCAAAGGTTGTTGCCGATTTTCAAGGTGGCGTTGCCGGCCTCACGGGCAGGCGCCTCGATGAGAAGCAGGGCTTTTTCACGTCCCCGGCTCCAGGATTTGATTTGCAGGTGGCGGCTTTGCGGTCCGTTTTGGGCAATGAGTTCCAAGCGGGCGATGCAGGTGTCGGAACGGTAGAGGTCGTCCAAGCGGCGTGCCAGGGCGCTTAAATCGGGTTCGGTGGCTGCGGCCGAGGGCATTCCCAGGGAGAGTAGAACGGCAAGGGTGAAGAAGGCACGCATGGTTGACCTCCCGGGAATGGGCGGACCGTTTATTGACTAGACCGGGCCAGGATAGCATTATCGGTTCAGCAGCGTCAAATGGAAACGCGGGTGAAAAAAAGCGTCGCATGCAGGTTGGTTTTATACGATAATGCGCACCTCGGAGGTAGGCTCGCCATGCAACGAAAAATTTTAATCGTATTCGCCGGTTTGGTGGTTTTAGGACTGGGGAACTATGCCCTAAACGAAACCCCGCTGCTATTTTCGGAACCGGCTGCGTACACCGTAGCTGATCCGGCGCAATATTTTTCTCCGGCCGTAGCACCGGTTTTTCAAACCCGGCCGGAACACGACACCCTGATTATTTTTTTTCACGGGTTTCCGGCCTCGCCCCGGGAGTTTCGACTTGTGGCGCAGAGTTTGGCGGGGGAGTATGACATAGATGTGCCCCTGTTGCCGGGTTTCGGCACCACGACGGCGGCGGTTAAGCAATCAAACTTTTCCCAATGGCTGGCTTATGCCCGCGCGGAGTATTTGAAACAACGCCCCCGCTATGCCCATGTGTATTTATGCGGGCAATCTATGGGTGGAACCCTGGTGCTGCGCCTGGCTGAGACCCTGCTTCCGGAAGAAACGCCGACCGGCATCATCGTGCTTTCCACGCCTGTATTTTTAAACAATGTTCTGGGCGCCGGTGTCTACTATGACTGGCGTTTGTATTTTTCGCGGATTCTTTCTTGGGTCATCTCCGAGCTCCACGTGCAAGAACCTCAGGTGGATCAGGACGGGGCCGAATGGGTCGGTTTCAAGGGCGTGAAATTCTTAAAACAAGTTCACAGCCTGAAAATGGGCATGCGCCAAACGCGTTTGGCGTTGGGTGAAATCACTGTGCCGGCCCTGATAATGAACGCCCAAGGAGATAAAACCGTACCTTTTAAAAACGGATTCTATGTGGCCGGACATATCCGTTCCACGATTATCCGTCTGCGCATTTTCGACCTGCGCGCCTGGAAGCATACCCGGCATCTGCTGAGCATGTACCGGACCACCCGCGGGCAGGTGGTGGAGGAAATCCGCCGTTTTGTTCAAGACGGCAATCACGGTTTTTTACCGGATAAGTCTATGGGGCGGTAAATATCTTTTTTTACGGGTGGTTCTTGTAGGAGCATAACAGGTCATGCCCCTACCGATCAGATGAGGGAACATCATGCCGCATTTAATTGAAATCAGTTATGAAATCACACCCGAACAGGGTACCGACATCAAGCGTTTGAGCCGGGAGATCGCCCTGGAACAAACGGTCGAGGTTCCCGACGACGTGGTGGTGGACCCGGTTATCCGGGACAACGTGGTCGGACGCACGCTCGACATTACGCCCCTGGGAGGCGTCCCGGCGCGCTATCGCGTCGTCATCGGCTACTCGCCGGAAGTCACGGGCTACCAACTGCCGCAATTTTTAAATGTTTTGTTCGGTAATATTTCCCTTAAAACCAACATCCGCATTGTTGATTTTCAATTGCCGGAAATATTTTTCCGGCATTTTCCCGGCCCCAAGGTGGGCGTTGACGGATTACGGCAATGGCTGGGCGTCTATAACCGTCCTCTGGCGGCCACGGCGCTAAAACCCATGGGCAGCTCACCGCAAACCCTGGCCGAACAGGCCGGGGCTTTTGCCTTGGGAGGCGGAGACATCATCAAAGACGATCACGGTTTGGCGGACCAGTCGTTCTGTCCCTTTGAAGAGCGGGTCAGCCGTTGCCAGGAAGCCGTGACCCAAGCCAATGCCGTCACCGGGAGCGTTACGCTCTATTTTCCCAATGTGGTGGGGGAGCCCGAACAAGTGGTGCGTCAGGTTGAATTTGCCCTAAGCGCAGGTGTGCGGGGGATTTTGGTTTCGCCCCTGCTCGTGGGGCCGGGTTTGGTCTCGTTTTTGTCGCGTAAATATCCCCTGGCGATCATGGCGCATCCCGCTTTCACCGGCACGCACTTTCATGATCGTCGGCATGGCATGACTCCGGCGGTTTTGTTGGGAAAGGTTTTTCGACTTTTAGGCGCGGATATTTCCGTGTTTCCCAACAGCGGCGGCCGTTTCGGTTTTACGCCCGAAGAGTGTTCGGATTTGGCCGCGGCTTTGCGGTCCCCCTGGGAAAACCGGCGTGTCGCGTGGCCGGCACCGGCCGGCGGCATGCAGCTCAGCCGCATTGGCGACATGGCGGTTCAGTACGGCCCGGATACGGTTTTGTTGGTCGGTGGAGCCCTGCAGCAAGCAGCGGCCGGAATCACGGAAGGCATTCGGACGTTTCTGCAGGCTATTGAACAACAGTTTCCCGAACAACGCCCGGACACGGGCCGATTCACGCCATCCGACGCATTGCCCCGGAGCCGGACTTGAAAGCCCCCGGAAGTCCCATCGGACCGGGGAAAAACCCGGAGACCTGGAGAGTTCGGGTGTTTTTTTTCGCCTTGGCCGTACTGGCCATGGAATTGGTGTGGTTGAGTTGGCCTTTCTCCTTGACCTATTTACGCACTCAAAATCCCCCGCGAACGAGCATGATGGCGTTTCGGGAAAATCAGGCCCGAGCCTTGCACCGGCCTTATCATATCCGCCAACAGTGGGTACCGCTGGAACGCATTTCACCCTTGTTGCAAAAAGCCGTCATTTCCGCCGAGGATGACATGTTTTACCAACACGCAGGCGTGGATTTCAACGATCTTTGGGAGAGCGTAAAGACGGATTGGAAGCAAAAGCGCTATGTCCGCGGCGGCAGTTCGCTTACGCAGCAGGTGGCCAAGAATCTGTTCCTTTCACCCAAAAAGCAGCTCGCGCGCAAATTGAAAGAGCTTTTTTTGGCCTTCCGCTTGGACCATACGCTCGGTAAAAAGCGGGTGCTGGAGATTTATCTGAACATTGCCGAGTGGGGGCCGGGTTTGTTCGGGGCCGAAGCCGCGGCGCGCACCTATTTTCATAAATCCGCCGCCAATCTGAACTTGGAAGAAGCTTTGAGTTTGGCCGCAGTGCTGCCTTCGCCTCTGAAACATTCTCCGGTGCAGGGCGGGCGTTATGTGCAATGGCGCAAAGCTTGGATTCTTGATCGGCTGCAACGTTATGGACACCTGCGGTTCAAACCGGTTTTGGCGCCGCTCGGACCGCCGGATTGGGTGGAATCCGAAGAAACGGATGAAGGCGCCGGTATGCCGGCGGTGGTAGGAGATACGTTAAACGCCGCGAGCGCGGAGGCGGTCCCCGAACCTACCCTGGAAACTGGGGAAGGCGATGACAACGAAATGCCCGCTATGTTGGGGGCGGCGCCCGCAACCGAGGCGGAAGCGGAACCCGAAGCCTTGACATCGACCGCGTTCTAGGAGCCTGTCGGACTTTCTCCTCAGAGATGGTATAATAGCGCCGTTATCCCCCTTTGCAAAAGGGGGAAAACACACAGGCACCTTTATTCGTGAGCCATTCGGAGCGGTATTTGGATCTTTCGAAGATTTAAGTCCGACAGGCTCCTAGTCGGCGGGTGATCCCTGATTTAAAATAAGTCTTGATTTTTATATCGCTTTATATTAACTTTTAGGGCCGGTTGGCCGCATACCCGGTTCGGAGGCAAGCAATGCAGAAAAATAACATTATGGTCACGGACGACGCCCGCGGTATTCGCGAGTCCATTAAAGTGATTTTTGAGGATCATTTTAATGTCCAGGAGGCTTCATCGGGTGATGAAGCCCTGGAAAAATTGAAAACCGGGCAAATTTTTCTTGTGATTTTGGATGTACTCATGCCCGGCATGGACGGGATTGAAACTTTGGAAAAGATCAAGGCCATGAACGCCGATGTCGAGGTATGCATGTTGACCTCGGTCAATGATTACCAGGTCATCAGCCGCGTCAAAGAGTTGGGCGCCTATGATTATGTTACCAAGCCGTTTGACGTAGAACGCATCCGCAATACGATTTTGGATATGGAAAGCCGTTTGAAGTCGCGCGGTCTTATCCCTCCACCGGGTTTTGAGAAATTGAATTAAAAACCGGCAAAGAATTTAAAACCCGGCCGCTTGCGGCCGGGTTTTTTTATACCTTTTTTCGAAGTTGGCCTCCGGCGATTTCTTGCTTGCGCCGATCCTTTAAAAAAGCGAAAATAAAACACTAAAACGGCGTTAGGCAGAGGCGGGGACAGTTGAGTCCAGCGCGGCATCCAGTTTTCCAAGGGGGTCGGTATGAAAAAAAAATCAAGGATTGCGTATTTGGGTTTGGCTCTGTTCTGGGGTTTCGGGTGCGCGGCAGACGAACATGTCCGGGCTCTGGACCGAGAACTTAAGGAAACGGCTTTGGCCGCCATGCCGGCGAAAGCTTATGAAAATATGATGCCCAGTCCCGACGCCCGCCGCGTGGTGTTTCTGACCGAAGAGGGCAAGCAAGCTTGCGTTTCCATTGACGGGCGGGCTGGAAAAAAGTATGACGAGATCGGCGGTATTGTGGTTTCTCCGGACAGCCGCCGTGTGCTCTACGGCGCCCGTGTGGGGAAAAAATGGGTGGCTGTGCTCGACGGACGTGAAAGTGAAAAGTATGACGCGTTGGCGGCACCGGCATTTGGGCCGCAAGGCCTCAAGGCGGTTTTTATTCCTCGTGTAGGCGGCAAACAGTGTCTGGTGGTCAACGGCCAAGCCGGTCCCAAATTCGACAAAGTCGAATATCCGGTGTTCAGCCCGGACGGCAAACATGTGGCCTACACGGCTCAAACCGGGTCTAAATGGGTGGCGGTGGTGGACGGCAAGCGGGGACCTGCGGGCGATGAAATCAGCGGCCTGATCTTTTCACCGGATTCCCAACAGGTGGCGTACCGTATAAAGACCGGCAGCCAGGAATGCATCTGGCGCGAGGGTAAAAAAGAAAAGGCCTATGGTTTGGTGGGCGATCCGTTTTTTTCTCCGGACAGTCGGCAATTGGCCTACAAAGCCGTGGTGGATGTGCAGGAGGTTTTAGTGGTTAACGGCGTTGAAGGGCAGGGCGTAGATGAAATCGAGGATGCCACGCTGACCTTTTCCCCGGACAGCCAGCATTTGGCTTTTGTGTCCAAGAACAAGAAACAAAAACAGGTGGTCCGGGACGGTAAAGCCGGGAAGCCGTTTGCGGCCATTTTAAAAGGCACACTGCTGTTTTCGCCCGACAGCGCCCACGTGGCCTATGTGGCTCAAACGGAAAAAAACATCAAGGATAAAAAGGTGGTTGTGGTCACGGACGACCAGGCGGGACCGCTTTGGGATGAAGTGGAGAAGGATAAAATGGTTTGGAGTCCCGCCCCTTCGCGTTTGGCCTTTGTGGGAAAAAGGGAAAACGCTTATGTGACTGTGTTGGACGGCAAAGAGACGGGCAAATATTTTTTCGCCGGCAAATGCGTCTTCAGTGCCGACGGGAAACGTTGCGGCTATGTGACGGTCAGCGGCGGTCGTCCCTCGGTGGTGGTGGACGGCAAGGCACGGAGCAAGTACGGCGACGCTTGGCCGCCGGTTTTTTCCGCGGACGGCCGGCATGTGGCTTATGCGGCCAAGTTGAATCAGAAGGTGTTTGCCGTGGTGGACGGCAAGGAAAGCCCGGCTTATGACGACATTGCCGGTGCGCAGATTGTTTTTGACGGCAATGACGGGTTTCATTATATTGGGCTAAAAGCCGCTGCGGACAAAAAGAACTAC
>JAAXVQ010000070.1 GCA_013335425.1 Candidatus Firestoneibacteriota bacterium
GTCCGGGCGTTGCGGCCGGTCGCCGCTGCGTTAGCGGAACTGAATAAAAATCCGGCTGTAGCCCGGTTTATAAAAATCTAAAAAACGCCGGCGGCGCCGCAGAAGGGGAAAAACGTGGCCAATAAGAAGAAGTTCGGATTCGAAACCCGCATGCTCCATGCCGGGCATATTCCCGACCCGCAGGTTGGGGCGCGCGCCGTGCCGATTTATCAAACCACCTCGTACGTCTTTAACGACACGGACCAAGCCGCGCAACTTTTCGACCTTAAACAATACGGCAACATTTACACCCGATTGAGCAACCCCACCACCGCCGCTTTTGAGGAACGCCTGGCTTCCTTGGAAAACGGCACAGGTGCCGTAGCCGTGGCCAGCGGCATGGCTGCGCAGTTTGCAGTCTTTATGACCCTGTTGGCCCCGGGAGACGAAATCGTGGCCTCCGCGCATTTGTACGGCGGTACGGTCACGCAACTGGTGCATACGCTCAAAAAGCTCTCCGTCACAGTTCACTTTGTCGACCCCGGAGACATCACTGCATGGGAAAAGGCCATTACCCCGCGTACCCGCGCGCTTTACGGCGAAATCATCGGCAATCCCGGCGGCACCATCCTGGATTTGGAGGCCTTGGCCGCCCTGGCGAAAAGCCGGAACATTCCTTTGATCGTGGACGCCACCTTCGCCACCCCGTATTTGTGCCGCCCCATCGACTGGGGCGCCACCATCGTGGTGCACTCGGCCACCAAATTCATCGGCGGCCACGGCACCAGTTTGGGAGGCGCGGTCATTGAAAGCGGCAACTTCGATTACAGCCGCTTCCCCACCATTGCCGACCCCTCGCCGTCCTACCACGGGCTGCGTTTTTATGACACCTTCGGTCACTATGGTTTCCTCATGAAACTGCGGGTGGAAACCGTGCGCGACACGGGCGCCTGCATTTCCCCGTTCAACAGCTTTATGCTGCTCCAGGGTTTGGAAACGCTTTCCCTGCGCATGGACCGGCACGTGGCCAATGCCCGGGGCGTGGCGGAGTTTCTGGCCGCTCACCCGCAAATCGCCCGCGTGCACTATGCCGGGCTGCCGACGCATCCGCACCATGAACGGGCCAAAAAATACCTGCCGCGCGGCCCCGGGGCGGTGTTCGCTTTCGACATCAAAAACGGAAGCGGCGACGTGCGGGCGGCTGGGAAAAAATTCATCGAGTCGCTCCAGTTGTTTTCCCACCTGGCCAATGTCGGGGACGCCCGCAGCCTGGTGATCCATCCGGCTTCGACCACCCACCAACAGCTCTCGGACGAAGAATTAAAAGCCGGCAACATCAGCCCGGCCATGATCCGTTTGTCCATCGGTTTGGAAACTTTGGAGGATTTGCTATGGGACTTGGACCAAGCACTGCTTGCTCGATAGGCATGAACACCGTGCTCACGCCGGCGGAACGTGAGCGCTACCAAAACGCGGACGTTATTCATGAAATCCTGGAAACCGCGAAAACCATCGCCCTGGTGGGCTTGTCCACCGACCACCAGAAAGCCAGCTATTTCGTGGCTTCCTACCTGCTCTCCGAGGGTTACCGGGTGATTCCGGTCACGCCCCGCGGCGGCGAGATCCTCGGGCAAAAGTGCTACCCCGACTTAAAAAGCGTGCCGGAAAAAATCGACTTGGTCGATATTTTCCGCCCGGCCCACGAAGTGGCCGCCTTGGTCGACACCGCCATCGCCCTAAACATTCCCGCGGTCTGGATGCAGTTGCGCATTATTGATTTTGCGGCAGCCGACAAGGCTTTGGCGGCTGGGATGAAGGTGGTCATGGACAAATGCGTGAAAATGGAACACGGACGCTACGGCGGCAGCCTGCATTGGGCGGGCATGAACACGGAAATCATCACGGCCCGGCGGGCGCGGTATTGAAGACCCGTCCGGCCCCGTTTTCTTTCGGCTGGTTAAAGGGCATCGAGAACAATTAAAAAATCGACTTTGACAAATTTAAGCAAAGATACGATTGTCGCCTCGAGCATAGCGAGAGGTCTTCTAAAAAGGTCTAAAATAAGAGCCAGTAAAGATTTCTCACTTCGTTCGAAATGACAAAAACCTAAAAAGCATGATTTTGCCAAAATCGAGGATTTAAATAAGATCGTGCAAGATCAGCGCGCGAATTTTATTAAAAACTTCCAGGATTGTTTCCTGAGGCAACTTGCAGCAAAACTTTGCATCGCGGGCATGCCAGTCAAAACTTTTAATTTGGTCGCATAAAATCACGCCGGAAGCCTTATGGCCTTTAGGGACGGCAACCTCAAAGGGGTAGCCTTTAACTTGGCTGGTTACCGGCGCGATCAATACCAGTCCGACCTTACGATTATAAATACCAGGCGAAATCACAAACGCGGGCCTGTGCCCCGCCTGTTCATGACCTAATTGGGGATCAAAATTGATCCAGATAATCTCGCCGCGTTCCGGAACGTAGCTCGACGGCACGTTAAAGTTCCTTTCCCACCGCATGGCCGGATTTTATTTCAGCGTGAATATTCTTAGGCGTCACTTTTTCCAACATTTCTTCCAACAACATCTTTTTTTCAACGCTCGGAGCTATAATCAGTTTGTTGTTTTTCAAACTGACATCAACTGCCGCTCCGTTGGCAATGTGCATGCTTTTGGCAAAACCGGAAGGAATCCGCAAAGCCAAGCTGTTGCCCCATTTCTGAATTTTGGTATTCATGCCAGCCTCCCCAATCAAAGTATCTACAATGAATATACAATTGGGCAAACTGGCAGTCAAGAAGAGTTTTATCATTCATCGAAATAGCTGCAATTATTCGGACAGTTAAGTGCGATAGTTGCCGAGATAGAAAGCATAGTCCGCCCGCTTTTGCAGGCCGTGGACGTTAACGCCCCGTTTGACTTTCACTTCTTGTTCAAAAGGATTTTTTTGGATGTCGTGGTTTACGTCCCAGCCTAGTGCAATAAAAATTTGTCGATAAAGTCCCGGCGGGCTTCCTGCTCTTGATACTCGGAGGATAAATAAAATCGTTCGTTGTCTCGGAAGTCAACTAATTTTTGTATGTCTGCAGAGGAATTTTCTAGTGTCGCCATTATAATCCTTAATGTTGAAATATCCAACTTTTGCAATTCACTCGTTAAAACGCAATCCCGAAGGTCATTTGCAAATCGTATTTCTCACCCTGACTGGTGTACTCGCTGTTGGTCGTCCCCAGATAAGCGTTGCCCAGCAGCCCCAAAGTGAAACCGTTCAATTCGGTGTAAGTCACGCCCAGGGAAACGATGTTGGAATTGTCCACCAGGTTCTGAATCCAATTCAAACTCAGGGCCGCATCGGGCAGCAAGAATCGGTTGAACGCGGCAAACACGGCCACATAACCCCGCGAAAAATAGTTCGGTTGGTATAGCTGTTGCAGGTTGATGAAATCCTTGATCGTTCCCCGGGCCATAACCGCCGGGCCGGCCGCTGCCGGCAGGGCGAAATCATACACAGTGCCGTCGGCCAAGACATTTTTATCATAACCCGAACGGTCATAATAGCCCTCGGCCGTCAGGGTCAGGCGGTCCTTGAAGTCACCCACCGTAAAACTGCGGGAAAAATCCAAACTGGCGCGCGGGTACCAGGCTTGGTCATCCTCGCCGGCAGTCAGCAAACCGTCTTCCACCCGTACCCTCGACTGACCGGCCGCTTGCGACACCGCGACTTCCCCGACCGTGTCTATACCGAAAACCCGCGTGGAAAAATCCAAGCCCCAAACCGGGCGATGCCCTTTTTTGCCCCAACCCGAAACCGCGATTTCAAAGTTGCCCAGCAGATATTCCACCTTCAGGGCATTGGCCACGGCGTCCGCGTCCTGAGCCGAACCCGTGTCGAGAAAATCATAAATGTTGAGCACCGTGCCGAAAGGGATATGCATTTTGAGGCCATAAGCGCCTTCACGCGAGCCGATTTTGCGGACAAAATGCGGGCGCTCGACGTTGATCAAATCCGTGGGATTCCAGAGATAACAACGCCCCCATTGCAGAACCTGTTTACCGGCCCTAAAATAAGCACTTTGCGCGAGGTTGAAATCCAAAAATAATTCTTGAAGGGCGACACTGGTGATTTTAGATTGGGAAAGATACATGGCTTCCACGTCGGCAAACACTTTGGCCTGACGCGGCAGACGGGCATCGAGGTAGATATTGGCCACGGTATAAGTGTACAAACTGTTGGCATCCCGGCTGTTGCTGACCAAATCCACGGCCGCGCTGGTAATTTCGCCGGAGAAACCGACGCTCTTGCCTTCAGGCACCAGCGCCAAGGCGGAAGGGGTTGCCTCCGCGGCGGCCGTGGTGCCTCCGCCGTCCGCGAACAAGGCGTCTTCCAGGCCCTGCCGGTCCTCGGCCTGCGCCGCCGGCAGCCAGACGGCCAATATTCCCCAGCACCCGATCAAACACCAGGTGTGGACGCGGCTCATTTGCTCAAGTTCTCCAAGTAGGCTTTGGTGAAAATGGCGTCGCTGAGTTTATCGGTTTTAATGTTCGAGATCTCCACCACGGTCTTGTTCCCTTTTTCAAACTCGTCGATAAAAAACATCTTCACGGCCACGTAGCGTCCGTCGATCTGGGTGAACTTCAGATAATAGGCCGTTTGCATAAGGGAGCCCGAAAGCGCGTAGGCTTCCTCCTTGAGGATGAGGTTGTTGTCCCGGCGCACCCAGTAAATTTTTTTGGGGTAATCCACGTCGTTGACCTTGGCCTTCACCTCGAACTTGATTACCGGGATCTGCCCGAGTTTCTCTTCGCTGAAAAGTTCCTGACCGCCGGCGTCGGTGAGGGGCTGGTAGAGTTCGATCATCTTGCGGTCTTCGAAGTCCTCACCGTGCGCGTCCGTGCCGCCGATGCTCTCGTCGCGGCTGATGTGCTGGAACGTGCGGGTGTTGCGCCGGTACATCCAAAAATTGTCCGCCACGCGCAGGTAGCCGTTGCCTTTGTCGCTCTCGGGGGCGGTCATGACGATTAAAAAATTGTGATCCGCATCCCGCCGATAATACTGCATGCCGATGACCTTGGTACCCTGGTCGACTTTTTGTTGCGTCACCACCACGGAGGCGGCCGCATCGGTTTTCAAGGCGTATTGTTCGTCAACCGAGCGCAGGATACGGGTCACCCGCCCGTCCTCGGCGAAGACCGCCGCCGGAACCAGCAGACAAAGGAGCAAAGAAAAACTCAGCCAAAATTTCATGAAATTCCTCCTGAAACTCGCGGGGTGATTTACGCTTTTTCCACTTTCGCCTCTCGCCTCTCGAGGCACTTGACTTCTATTCAACATGCCGCAACGCCACGCCCGGGGCCAATTTGGCCGCGCGACGCGCCGGGAAAAAGGCGGTGACCCCCGCCAAAACCCAAATCAGCACCATGTTGCCGAAAACACTTCCCCAGGTGGGTATGAAGTACAGTCGGCTGTTGATGAGAAACATGCCCATGGCGTTGCTTTCCTCGACGTTCATGGGTACGCTGCCGAGTCCCCACATGACCAGCAACGCCAGCAGCACGCCGGCCACGGAAGCAAAAAAGGCCAGCAAAACGGTCTCCACAATGAACAGGTTGCGCACATCGCGGCTCTGCATGCCGATGGCCCTGACCGTGCCGATTTCGCGGGTGCGTTCACGGATGGTCATGCGCAGCGTATTGATCACCCCGATTAAAATAATGAAAAAGAGCACCAGCACGGCGCTCAGGGTGATGAGGTTCAAGACACCTTCCAGTTTCAGGATTTGTTCGGCGGTTTCATACATGGTGCGCACGTCGATGAGCGTGGCGTGGTACTTCCGCCTGCCCATCTCCCGCATTTTTTTCGTCATTTCGTCGGTGGTGGACGTTCTCGGCAGCAGCACCCACTCGGGGGCCAGCAGCGCATAGGCAGGATGATTTTTTCCCGGAATAAACGCCCCGGGCGCGGCCGCGGCGGCTTGCGGCAGGTGCGCGTAAAACGATTCGTAAAAACGGTCATCCTGCAGCAGGATGACGCCGGGTCCCCACTGCGGCTCCGGGCGGAAAATACCGCCCACCTTGCCGGCCAACAGGGCGTTGGGGCGGCCCCATTTGTCCGTATAGCGCACGGTGAAGGCGCTGCCCACGGAGAGCCCCAAAGCCCGGGCCAGCGGTTGGGCCACCAGCGCGGTTTTATCCAAACGGGCTTTCTCAAAATCCCCCGCCACCAGGCTTATTTGTTGGGCCCAGGCGGCTTTGAAGGAGGCATCGCTGTTGAACCCCAGCACGGTGGCCGGGGATTTTTCACGGTTGGCCTCCGCTTGCCCGGCAATGACCGCCAGCGCGGGTTGCAGCCGGTCGTGAATGGCGTTGGCCAGTTGGACCGCGTCTTTGGCCGGATTTTTAAGGACCAAATTAATGCTGCCCGTGGAATGCTCGTCGAAGCCCAGGATGGTTTTAACTTCCGCGACCTCGCCGAACATTACCGACCCCATGAAAATGTTGCTGGTGGTGATGATGGCCACCACGGTCACCCGGGCCGACTGATCCTGGCCGTAAAGATTGCGCAGCCGCAAACGCAGGGTGTCGAAGAGTTTGACGTTTAAGGAGCGGGCTTTATCCGCCGAGATGGCGACGGGATTTTCGTAGCGGGGGTTGGTCAGGTCCTGCCAGCGCCCTCCCACCACCCGCCACATTTCATCGGTTTCTTTCTGGGTCCTTTGGCTCACGGCCGGGGACATGTCGGTGCCGACCAAAATCATGTTCTCGGCATTGCCGTGGCCGACGACGCGCGCCATCATGCCGATGGATTCTTCCACTTCCCGGATTGAATCGGAGTAGTCTCTTTTCAGAAAATCGAAAACCGCCTTGTCTCGGAACACTTCAGTCATCATGCGGCCGCGTTCGTTGAAGGCCACGGTCACATGTCCCGTAACCCAGCGCAGGACTTTGTTCAACATAATGTCCGAGAGCCCGTGGGAAAAGGAATTGGCCATCACCAGCAGCATGACGCCGATGGCCATGGCCGAACCCAGCAGGATGTTTCTGCGCTTTTGACGAAGCAGATTCCTAAGGCCCAAATTCAGCAAGAGCAACATAAAACATCCCTTTCTGGTTATCCCGATGCCCGGGGCGGTTAATCCCTTTGAATGGCGTCCAAGGGTTTGATTTGGCCGGCCACTTTGACCGGGTACAGCGCCGCCACCACGGTCACGATCCCCAGTTCAATGACGGTCAGCAGCAAATCCGCCCATTTGAGCATGGGATGGAACGTGTCTCCCCCATAGAGAAGCTGGACGAAATCATTGGCCGTAGTGATATGCAGCAGCGGGATGGTGTTCACAATCACGATCCCCAAAAGCAGCCCGCCGCCGCCAAAAACCAGGGAAAGCATGCCGGTCTCGCCGAAAAACATGGCACGGATAAAATCCTTGCGCGCGCCGATGGCCCGCATCATACCGATTTCCGAGGTTCGCTCCATGGCCGCCATGGTCAGGGTGTTGACAATGATGATCACGGCCACGACGAACAGAAAGCTCACGAACAGGAGCAACGCTCCCTTGATGAGGGTCGTCATGCTGCCGATGGGCCCGGCGGCCTTTTTCCAACTGATGGCGCGCACGCCGGTTTTGGCCGCCGAGAGCGCCTGATTGAGTTTTTGCAAGCCCTCTTCCGGAGAAAGGTGATCCTTGAATTTAACGAAAACCAGGTTATAAACCCCGTTTTCAATTTCTGCGGGCGTCAGGGGTTTGGCGGGCGCACTCAGGGTCGTGGGGACCTCAACCCGGTTTTGGCTGTTCTCCACCACCAGGGAATCCGAGCCAAAAAGCGCGTCCAAGTTCGTGTCCGGCAGCTGCAAGAGCTTTTGGTTTTCCTCGCGAACCGGGACTTTTTGCCCGGCGGCCGTAAAATATCCCAGGCACTGTCGGTAAGACTCAATGTCGGTTATGCAGAAATGCCCGAAAATAGTGTCAAAGGCCCAGTATTTGATGATGCCTTTGACCGGGAAACGGATGTCGGTGGCGCTGTTGTCTATGTTCATGCCCAGCATGACCACATTGTCCATGGTCTTTAAAAAGGCGCGGTTTTCCTTGGCGTCCTTGTTTAGGTTGGCTTCGATCAGTTTTCCGCCTTCCGGCAGGATCCAGCGGTTGGTGAATTCATAAAACTGCTCCCGCGAATGCCTGGACACCAAAATACCGCGCTCACCGGGCTTCAAAAGGCGCCCTTCATAAGCCGTCATGTTGTTGGGGAACATTTTTTGGTAGGCCTCGAAATCCACGCCAATTAGAAATATATAACCCGGCTGCGTGGAGTCGTCGTCCGAGAGCGCCATGCCCAGGTTTTTCCCGGCTGGCAGAAAGGCGCCGACATAGGGTTGGGAGGCCAAGACGGGCTTGATTTGGGCATAATTGGCGATAGGTTCGATCAGCGCGCCCATCATGTCCAACAGAATATTGTCGGATTTCTGCTTTTGCGAAACAATCACCGCATCGCCCATGAAACCGTTGACGATGTTCTTTTCGATGC
>JAAXVQ010000420.1 GCA_013335425.1 Candidatus Firestoneibacteriota bacterium
ACCAAACTGACGCCGGACGGTAATCTGCTTGCTTATCGCCTTGTAGGGGAATTATAATCTTTGTGACCATGTCTACCAAACTCCGTTTGCCGACACCCTTTATGTTCTCTGAGCCCATGCCCGGGTTTTTATTCGGCCTGATGCTCTGTTTGTTTTTTCCACCCGCAGTTGTTTTCGCAGGTCCTTCTGCGCCTCTGTCGACAGACACACCCCGAAACCTCGGGGCACCGGTCGGCGAACCCCGTCTGGTTTGGGAGACGACCTCGCATAACTTCGGCAAAACCAACGCCGGTGACGTGGTCGACATCAATTTCGCCTTCAGCAACCCCGGTACGACGTCCCTGGAAGTCACACAAGTTATACCCGCCTGCGACTGTACCCAGGCCGGGGCTTGGGACCGGCGTGTGGCACCTGGACAGCATGGGCACCTAGCCCTGAAGTTGGACACCACCGGCTTGTCCGGGGTCATAGAACGCCAAGTGACCGTGCTCACCAACAGCCCCCAAATGCCGCGTACCACTTTAACCTTGATTGGAACCGTGATGACGCTCTTGGAAGCCACGCCGCCGGAAATGAACTTTGGACGCCTTGGCCCAGGCTCCCCGCCCTGCACGCGAACCCTGCGCCTGGTTAACCGCAACGTCGGGCCCGTCCGTTTGGGTTCCTGTTCCAGCAGTTTGACTCAGTTTGCGCCCGCCTTAAACACCGTGGTTCCCGGGCGCGAATTCATACTGGCTTTGACGGCACCGAAAAATTTGCCTCCGGGCACCTATGCGGGCGTGCTGCAACTGGAATTGTTTGTTCCCCAAAGGCGAAATTTCAAAATCCCTTTCAACGCCTGGGTGCCCGGGGGCCTGGAACTTCAACCCGAAACCCTGCTGGTGCCTTCCGGCCCGCTGCCCGAGGACTTGGTGCGCACCGTGGTGGTGCGGCAGCCGAAACCTTTTACCCTGACTCAGGTTTCCACCAATGCGCCTGGAGTCCAAGTCAATCAGGTTAAAATCGATGAACCCGGCATGAGTCGGCGCCTGATCATTTCCTTTCCGCGGGGCTGGACCTCGGTACCGGGTGAAAACCTCTGGGTGGAGCTGATCTTCGCTGATCCCGCTTTGGGGACACACCGGATTCCGTTAAAAACGTTTTCCACCATAACGCCCACCGTCACCCCGACAGGCAACCATGAATAAACCCAGACTGTCTTGGGCTCAAGTTTTTCGTCAAGCCGCCATACTTTTTTTGGTTGCCGCCGCCTTGGGATTGGCCGCCAACCAACTTCGCCCCCAAGGGGTGTCCTGGGCTCCCCGGGGGACGTCGGAAATAACTCCGGCGGAAATGGTTGCCGGCATGCGCGCGGGGCGAATCTTGCTCATCGACGCCCGCTCCTCGGAAAACTATGCACGCGGCCACGCGGCCGGCGCGGTTAATTTCCCGGCGCGGGAAAAAAATCAACACCCCGACTGGGTGCACGCCAAACTGCCGTTGGACCAGACTTTGGTGGTCTATTGTCAAAACGCGCAATGCCTGGAAAGCCGTGACTTGGCTGAATTCCTGGTTTCCCAAGGCATCGATCCAAAACGAATTTCGGTTTTCTCGCCGGGCTGGGATAAGTTCCAGGGCCAAAGTTTATTGCCTGTTAAAACCGGCGCCGAGCCATGAACATCCATGCTTGGTGGCCCCGGATAGGTTCCTGGATTTTGGCGGGCATTTTCATGGGAACCGGCATTTTAAAAATAGCCGACCCTCAGGTATTCGCTTTGGATGTGGCTCACTATCGGCTGCTGCCCTGGTGGGGTTCCCAACTGGCGGCCGTGGTCTTGCCTGCCTGGGAAATCGCAACCGGCGCAGCACTGTTGATTCCCCGTTGGCAGCAGGCCGGAGCCCTGACCGCCGCAGGGCTTGGCGGGGTTTTTCTCGGGGCTGTTATTTCCGCTTTGGTACGGGGGCTGGACATTGCCTGCGGTTGTTTTGGTTCCGGTTCTCACCGCATTGACGCCGCCAACCTGGCCTTGGATGTTTTCCTCATCTGCCTGGCGCTGGGGATCTTGATCAGCGTGCGCACCCCCAACTTCGACGCTTCGGATCATTCCCCGAAATAGCTGCGCGCCAAATCCGAAAAAACATATTTTCACCGCAAAGGCGCAAAGGACGCAAAGGAAATCTTAAAAAAACATCCAAACGAATTTCTCCGGTTTTCTTTCTCAAGCATTTCCTTTGCGCCCTTCGTGCCTTTGCGGTAACCCTGTCTTATATTCTCAAGGCCCTTATTTTCTCCAGCCATTGAAAATGCAGTTCGGTATCTTGATTCCCCGGCCCCGGCATTTCCAGCGTCTTGAAATTTCCCCACAGCCCTAAGGACTCCAACAGCATGCGCCAGGCTGAAAAGATCCATTGGTTGCCTTCCAAGCGGCCGGCCGCAT
>JAAXVQ010000071.1 GCA_013335425.1 Candidatus Firestoneibacteriota bacterium
CCCTTCAGGGCGGTTATCGATTGCCTTGGCGGTTTCGGGCCGGCGCGGCTTGGGCATATGCCGATGGCATCAGCGCTTTGGACTTGCTCACCACCGACGACAATGAACGCCTGGCCGGGGGTACGGAATACTGGTGGTTTCACCGTACGCTGGGTACCCGTTTGGGGTTGGGGGCGGGCAACGCGGGCTTGCTGGAGATTACCGCCGGGCTTTCCCTGCACCTCCAATTTTCGGATTGGGCCCCTCAATTGGATTATGCGTTCGTGAACCCGTTGTCGGATTTCTCCGGTGTCGGCTCGAGTCACCGCCTGAACCTAAGTCTGGCCTGGGGTACGCCGGTCGAGGGCGCTCAGACCCTTTCCGGCCGGCAGTTGAAAGCCCGCGGGGACGAAGCCTATCAACGGGGCAACACCGAAGAGGCGCTGGACGCTTACGAACAGGCGGCCGAGACCCTGCCCGAGGATCGCATTTTGGCCGCCCGCATTGAGTTTCTGCGCGCCCATGTGGCGCATGCCGCGGAGATCCAACTGTATCTCAAACAGGGGTTGGAATTTCAGAAAAGCGGCAACTATCAAAATGCGCTGGCGGTTTACCAAAAAATCCTGAATCAGGAAGCCAATCTCGAAGCCGCCAACCAGATGGCCGCGGTAAAAGCCGCCATGCAGCGGATGACCGAGGAACAGAAATCGGAGCACCAGAAACAGGAGCGGATGGCGGCCGAGGAGGCCCGGCAGACGGCTTTGGAAGAATCCAAAGACGCCTTGCAGGCGGCCCAGCGCAGCTTGGAACGGGCGCGCCGCAGCGCGGAAGTACGCCGCTGGCTGGGAGCCGATTTGGCCCGTTTGGAAAAGCAATGGAACGCCGCCAACCAGTTGTGGCGGCAGGGGGAAGCGGAACAAGCCCAGGGTTTGGCGGAGGCTCTCGCGCGCGAAGCGGATAAATTATCCTCTAAAGCCGCCCGCCATCAAACCCAGGAAAATCGTGCGCACGCTTCGTCGGAAACGTCGCCCCGGGAAGAAACGGACAGACCTGCGGCTGAGCCGACCCCGGCGCCTGCGGCAGGCAGGCTCCCGTCAACGCCGGCGGTCGCCGAAAAAGTGCCCGGTGGCGGAGAAAAAGCCGGCCGCACGCCGGCGGAAGAAAACCGGCACCGTCGCGCCCGCGGCGCTTATGGACGGGCCGTCAAGCTCATGCTGGACATCGACAAACTTCAGGGGCAGCGGTTTTTCCCCGACGAATTCAGCGCGCTGCAAAATGAAATCAGCCGTCTCAAAACCCTCACGGCCGGCGAAAATGATACGGCGGTCATCAGTTACGCCGAGGGCTTGTTTCCGCAGATGGAAAGATTGAAGGCGAAATGCCAGGAAAAGAAAAAAGTCAGCGAAGTGATGCCCACCAATTGGTAAGCCGGTGATCTTCTTGCCGGGTTTTACAACTGTGTTTTTTCTCTTGGACGGAGCGGTTCGGCGAACAGCCGCTTAACGAGCAAAGTGGCATAACTGCCGCGCGGCAGGGTGAACGCCAATTCAATCTTGGTTTTTCCCGGATAAAGTTCATCCTCGCCGCGGCGGGCACAGAGTGCTTGGGGAAACACCAACACCGGGCGCGGGGTGGATTTGAAAAAAGCCTGGCGCAGGGGGAAACGACCGAACAGGCCGGGGTGCAGTCCCAGTGTTCCCAACAGGTCCAAATAAATTTTTTGGGCGGTTTGATCTTCCCAGAGCATCTTCCCGGCAGCCGTGGGAAAACGTTTATGCGTCATTTCCGCCCGGTCTTTCACGCTCAAACCCGCATAGAATCGATAAGCGCCGGCCGTTCCCGGATAACTCAGCCAAGCGGAAAATTTCCGAGATTCCAAATACCGTCGGAGGGTTTCGTTCCAAAGATGGGACTGGAAGGCGGAGATGGCCATAGAACAATCTTCCCGGGGGATGGTAAACAGGACGCTTAAAAAACCGTCGGATTTTTGGAGGAGAAAGCCAAAGGCCGCTTTTTCAAAGTCCGTTACCGCCAGGTCGCGGCAAGTGCGCCATTGGCGCCACTGAGCGCCGAAAGTGCGTTTGCGGGTTTTGACTTCCGGTTTGTCCTCGGGATGAACGGCGGTCAGGTACGTTTTCAAGGCGCCGTTAAAATGCTTTTTTAAAGCCTGTTCCACCCAAAACCCCTGCTCCGGGTCATAACTGCCGAAACGTTGATCGTCAAAATAATTGGGAATCCCGTTTTTCTCCATCGCGGGCAAATTTTCCAAAGCTTTTTGCGCTTCGTCCGGCGTGAGTTTGCGGATGACGATCTCGAAATGATTGCTCTCAATAAAGGCCGGCGCCATGGGCTGGTCTGCGAAGCCCACAAACTCCAGGTGGAAATTCGGCTTGTGCAGGGTTTGTACCCGGGAATGCCGGAGTGTGATCCACTGGCGGGTGAGTCCATAACGGTCTTTTTTGCCGCCGTAAGCGACGTCCGCGGGCTTCAAATGCAGGGATTTGGCGATCTCCCGCAGCGCATCCACGGTGTTCCAGCCGCGTTTTTCCAGGACATAAACCCCGAATTCACCCTGTTTTTTAATCGGCAGGGAGGCTTGTTCCCGGACCACGAAATCCTCGGGGCGGCATTTGATTTTAGGTTTGACCATGTGATGAATTTCCTTGGGAGTTAAAAGGGCATCATAAGTGAACCCGGCGGCAAGCACAAGGGATTTTAAAACCGTTTCACCGCCAAGGCGCCCAGACGCCGAAGAAAGCCTCCGGATTGAATTGAAAGGTTGTTGGTTAATAGCTGTTGGCGGTGCTTGGCGCCTTGGCGGTGTTTTGCCCGGTTGTCTGCCGCAGGACTATTTCACCAGGATTAAAAGCTCGGGTTGGTCCGGGGCGCGTTTCCCGAGGTCGGGGAATTCGTCCCCTTCGCCCAGGGCGTTGACGTTGATTTGTCGGATTTTTTCCGTGACGATCAGGTGGCGCAACACGCTATTGGCGCGCGCGCGCGACAGGGAAGTGCCCAGGAAGAAACGCACCCAACCGGGGCCGCTGGGCCGGCCCTGGACGATCAAGGGGGCGTCGTTGTTCTTGCCCAGTTCTTCCGCCAGGCGGCTCAACACGGGGAAGCCCGACGGCTTGATCAGATCCTTGCCGAAATAAAAATCGATTTTGGGTTTGTAAATGATGCGGTGCGACTGGACGTCTTCGACGATATCCAGATTCGGCAGGATGCTCGTGTCGGCTTCTGCGGAGTTTTCATACTCGGCGTAATCGTCTTCGGTTTTGTTTTCCGGCTCTGCGCTGCGCGGGGGTTCGGGTTTGGCGGTCGGTGCCGGCGTCGGGACGGCCGTGGCTTTTTTCATCACGGGTTGCGGCGTGGGTTTGGCTGTGGGCGGTGCCGTGGGCGCGAACGTGGGCTCGGCCGGAACGGCCGTAGCCGCGGGTTGGGAGATTGCGGGCGCGAGCGTAGGTTCGGGTTGAGGTGTGGGTTGGGTGGTGAAGGTCGGTCGGAGTTTGGGCGTGGGCGCCAAGGTGGCTGCAGGCAACGGCGTGGGAACGGTGACCTTCAAAACTTCGGGTGCCCGCCTGATCAATTTAGGCGCCGTCTCCGGTTCGTTCTTCGCATGCTCGGACGCGGTCGGGTTTTCAACCGGCGGCATCGGAGCGGCTGCGGGTGCAAAGGGTCGGCTGGGAACGCGCAACCAAGTCGGCGAGAAGCCGCCGTTGCGCGTCACCGAGAAAGCCCCGGACGCGTCGGCGTTCATTGCCCAAATTTCCCAATGAAACGGGTCCTGTCTTCCCGAGGCAAAAGCCAGGCGTTTGGAGTCGGGTGACCAAGCGGGGGAGTGGCTGCGTTTGTCCTGGGTCAGACGGGTTAAACGGGTGCCGTCGGCGCGGATGCTCCAGATGTCGGTGTCCTCACGCGAGGAGACCGTGAAAGCCAAGACTTTTCCGTCCGGCGACCAGACCGGTCCGGCGGCGGTTTGAGACGAAGGGAAGCTGGTCAAGGCCCATTCTTCGGCCGTGGATATTTTATGCAGGTAGAGGTTATGGGTTTTGCCGCGATTGGCCACAAAGGCCAACAAATTTCCGTCCGGCGACCAGGCCGGAGAAAAATTTTCGCCGTCGGTGATCACCGTCTCCGGATTGAAACCCGTGCTTTCCATCAACCAAATTTTTCCGTAAAAAGCAAAGGCGATCCGCCGTCCGTCCGGCGACCAAGCCGGGGCGTTGTGCACGCCGAAGTTCTGCACGTCGGCGGAGATCGCAGTTTCATTAAATGAGGTGAGCTGCAAGCGGCGTTCTGCGTTTAGGTCCAGCACCCAAAGTTCATAGCTGCCCGAAGCATTGGACCAGAACGCGATGAGGTTTTGATCCGGCGAGGTGGAGGGAAACCAGTCGTTGCCCGAGGACCCGGGGAGCCGTTCAACGCGGTCGCCGGTGAGATTGGTCATATAGAGAGTGCCGGCCGAGGTATAGACGATGGAATCGCTAAAAGCAGCCGCGGCCGCGGCGGTAATATTTGGCCGGGAAGGCGCGGCTTTTTGGCACGAAACAGACGCCAAGGCCAGGAGCAGGCTGATGGCCAAAAGTACGTAAAAGTAGCGTTTGTTGGGTAGGGCCGCCATGGCGTCCGGATCCTGGATAAAAATGAATCCACCTCCGAAAATTTGTTGAGATTTTAAGGGTTTTCAGGACGATTGTCAAGGAGAAAGCGTGGCCCCTATTTTGCTTGACAAGGGTTCTTTTGACTTGCTAAACTGACCCCCAATTAACTTTTCATTTCAGCTCTTTTTTATTTAATTTTAAGGCGAAAATCAAGGAAGGACGCGGCGTTGCAGCCGGAGGCGGGCCATGCGCATTGGGATTAAGTTTCAATTTATCTTTATGGCCGTTTTGTTGGTTGTCCTCACGGTTTCGGTCTCGTCCTATTTTTTTATTCAGGGCGAACGCATCGTGCTGGTGCAGGAAATGTCCCGGCGCGGCGTGGCCGTGGCCCGCAACCTTGCCACGGCCGCCACGGACTCCGTCGTGAGCAACGACCGTTTGGCCCTAACGACCTTTGTGCAAAGCGTGATGCAGAACGAAGGCGTGGCCTACGGCATGATCCTGGACGAAAAATCCAATATCCTGGCCCACAACAAAGTTGAGAACGTCGGCAAAGTTTACGTGGAACCCGCCGGCGTGCGCCCGTTGACCAACGAAACCGTACTTATCCAACCTTATAAAAACGAAGCCGGGGAAAAGATCGTCGATATCGCCATCCCCATCCTGCTGCGCAACGGCATGCGCGTGGGGTCCGCCAATGTGGGCATGTCGCAAAAAGCCATCGATCTGCTGGTGGAGCAGGCGTTCCGCGAGACGCTGGGTGTGGCCGGCGGCTTGGTTTTGGTCGGTGTGCTGATCGCCGTTTTTTTCATCAACATTATGCTCAAGCCTGTGGCCGCGTTGGTGCGGGGCGCTCAGATTTTGGGAGAGGGCAACCTCAACCACCAGATACGCTTAAAAGGCAAAGATGAGTTTGCCATCCTGGCCCGGGCGTTCAACAACATGGGCAAGCATTTGAAGGAACTTTACGTGGGTATGCTACGGGCTATGGCGAAGACCTTGGAGTCGCGCGACAAGTTCGCCCGGGGGCACGACCAGCGTTCCTCCGAGTACGCCGCCGCCTGCGCGGCCTACATCGGCATGCCCGCGGACGAGGCCGAGAACGTGCAATTGGCCGCTCAATTGCAAAACTTGGGGAACATCGCCGTGCCCGATGTGGTCCTGGAAAAAACCGGGAAGCTGACCGAGGAAGAGTATGCCCGCTTGAAAAAACACGTGGAGACCGGAGCCGAAATTTTAAATCAGGTCCTGGCCCTGCACGGCACGGTACCGCTCGTGCGCCATCACCACGAACGTTTTGACGGCAAAGGGTATCCGGACGGCCTCAAGGGCAAGGACATCCCCCTGGGCGCCCGCATCCTGGCGGTGGCCGATGCCTTCGACGCGATGACTTCCGAACAGAAACACCGCCAGGCGCTTTCGCGCGCAGAAGCGTTGGACGAGCTCAAAGCCGGCGCCGGGACTCAATTTGACCCTGAGATTGTCGGGGCGTTCATTGAAATGCTTCATACCAGGCAGGAGGGGCAGTTGAACTCATGATGCCGTCAACGCGGAAAACAGATGAAGCGGGTTTGACCCGGGCTCTGCCCCGGCGGAAAAAACGGCGGATTTCCTTGGGCGTCAAATTTACGTTTTTGCTGCTCTTGGCCATCGGCATCATGATGACGTTGACGTCCTGGCTGACCTACCGCCAGCAGCAGCGTTCGTTGCGCGACGAGGTGCTGCAGCGCGGCGCCACCGTCGCCCGCAGTTTGGCTTCCTCCGCAGCCGAAGCCGTGCTCAACGATTTGGTGTGCGCGGCCCTGATCCACGAGACCATGCCTCCCGAGGAGGATTTTTCCTCACTTTCGGTCTTTTCCCTGGAAGCGGTGATCCGTTCCCTGGCGGAAGACGTTTCGCCGGGCGCCGCCGGCGCTGCGAAGATTACGCGCAATGCCGGCATTGTGGAAGTGCTCATGGTGGACACGAACAACATTATCGTGTCGGCAGACGAGATCAGCAAGGTTTCGCGCCCCTACCAATCTCCGGCAGGCATGGCCCCGTACAAAGACGAGCCTATTTTGATTCAAGAGTACCTGCACGCGAAGTACGGCTCGTGTTTTGACATCGCGGTGCCCATTTTGGTCAACCGTGCCGGCACCTCGTCCGGCAAGCAAATCGGCGTCGTGCACTTGAGCATGTCGCAGGCCTTGGTGGACTCGATTGCCAAGCAGGCAACCTATAAATTACTGCTGGTAACCGGCGTGCTGATGTTCTTCGGTATGTTGGGCGCGCTGGTGCTTTCACATTACCTGACGCAGCCCATCAACGACTTGGTCGGCGGTGTGCTGGCCATCGCGGGCGGCGATTTAAATCAGGAAATCCGGGTTACGCGGACCGATGAGTTGGGCGACCTTACCAACGCCTTTAACGAAATGGCCGCCTCTCTGCGCGAAAAGGAATTGATCAAGGGGGCTTTCTCCACCTACGTCTCCACCCAGGTCATGGAACAGGTGCTTAAGGACCCTTCCAAACTGGCCTTGGGCGGGGCGCGCAAGCGGGTGAGCGTGGTTTTTACGGATATCCGCGGGTTTACCTCCATGTCGGAAACCATGCAGCCGGAAGAAGTCGTCTCGATCATCAACGTCTACCTGTCGCTGCAGACGGAAATCGTCATCCGCAACGACGGCATGCTCGATAAGTTTGTGGGGGATTGCGTGATGGCCGTCTACGGGCTGCCGTTTGCCAAAGACGACGATGCCCTGCGCGCAGTGCGCACGGCCGTGGAAATTCAGGCTGCGATTCTTAAGCTCAATGCCGCCCGCGCCAAGGAAAACCTGAAAACCATTACCATCGGCATCGGCGTCAACACCGGCGAAGTGGTCGCCGGCAACATGGGTTCTTCGCAAAAAATGGATTACACGGTCATCGGCGATTCCGTGAACCTGGCTGCCCGGCTGGAAGCCAATGCCGAGGGCGGGACCGTGCTCATTTCCGAGAGTACTTATGCCGAGGTCAAGGATTTTGTGGAAGCCGACAAACTGGCCCCGATTCCCGTCAAAGGCAAAAAGGACAAGGTGACGGTCTACAGCGTCAAGAGCATGAAAGCCTAATCGGGGAGATTTCGGACCGTGTTTTGGTTCTTATCCGCGCCTGCGCGGATTTTTTCATTTTTGTCTTTGTCCCCCGGGGCGCTTTGTGGTAAAAAAACTCATCTCTTTTTCGGAGGAAGCTCGTGAAAATTTTTATTGGCAGCGATCATGCCGGTTATGAACTTAAGGAACGCATCCGGGTCCAGTTGGCGGGCAACGGTTACGAGGTGGAGGATTACGGCACGTCCACAACCGAGTCCTGCGATTATCCCCTCATCGGCGTAAAGGTGGCCGAAGCCGTGGCCGCCGACCATGCGACCCTGGGCATTTTAATCTGCGGCACGGGCGTGGGCATGAGCATCGTCGCCAACAAGGTGCCGGGCATCCGGGCCGCTTTGGCGTATAACAATTATGTGGCCCAGTATTCGCGCGAGCACAACAATGCAAATATTCTGGTCCTGCCCGGGCGCGTGGTGGGCACGGACATGGCCATGGCCATTGTGCGCGCCTGGCTGGGTGCGCGTTTTGCCGGCGGGCGCCATCAGCGCCGTTTGGACCAGATTGAAGAAATCGAACGCAAATTTTCCTACCCGGAGACTATCCCGGCGGGCTCTCAGGAGATGCCTTGAAACCGTTGTCGTCTGTTGATCCGGAAGTCGTCCGCATTTTAGCGCTCGAGACCGAGCGGGAAACCGCCCGGCTCCAGATGATCGCCTCGGAGAACTATGTCTCGCCTGCGGTGTTGGAAGCGCAGGGGAGTGTTTTCACGAACAAATACGCCGAGGGTTATCCCGG